>JBDHAL010000023.1:0-21319 GCA_039588075.1 Gemmatimonadota bacterium
TAACCGGCTACTCCGGACCGCCATCCTCGAATAGCTGGTCCATCCTCACTCCCCGGTTGGCCAGAATTCGCTCGACCGTGTCCCCGATCTTGTTGTTCGGGGTCGATGCGCCCGCGGTGAGTCCGATCTCCACGCTGCCATCGGGCAACCAGTTCGCCTCGGTGACAACTTCATCACTGCCGACGATCTTATGGCTTATCGTGCCCGACTCCGGGTCGATGCACGTCGCGTCCTCCAGGTGGTAGGTCCGCGTGTGCTGGGCGCAGATCTGGGCCAGGTGATTCGTGTTGCTCGAGTTGTAGCCGCCGATCACGATCATGATGTCGGGTGGCGACTCCATCATCTTGATCACGGCGTCTTGCCGGTCCTGAGTCGCGCTGCACAGCGTGTCGAAGTGACGGTAGTGAGCGTCGACGTGCTCGATTCCGTACCTCGCGATCATCGCCTTTCGGAACTCCTCCGCGATCTTGACTGTCTCAGATGCCAGCATCGTCGTCTGGTTCGCTACTCCGACCTTCAAGAGATCCTCGTCCGGATCGAAACCACTCGAACACGCGTGCCCGAAACGCTCGAGGAATTCCCCGCGCTCACCATCGCTCACGATGTAGTCGCACAACGTGCGCGCCTCTTCCAAATCGCGCACGATCAGGTATGCCCCCTCTCCGTGCGCGCCGACTTGCGAGGCGGTCGCCTTGGTCTCCTCGTGGAAGTACTTGCCGTGAATGATCGAGGTGTAGCCGTCGCGCGTATAGCTCTCCACGCGCTTCCACACGTTCAACACCGAGCCGCACGTCGTATCGACCAAAAGGCAGCCGATCTCCTGCAGCGCCTCGAAATCGCCCATCGCCACGCCGAACGCCGGGATGATGACTACGTCCTCGGTCCCGATGTGGCTGAAGTCGAAGCGCCCATCCTCAGTGGGCATCAAAAACTCGATGCCCATCTCTCGCATCCGGTTGTTCACGTGCGGGTTGTGGATGATCTCGCCCAGCAAGAACAGGCGGCGATCGGGGAACTTGTGGCGGGCCTCGTAGGCGTACTGAACGGCGCGGTCCACGCCGTAGCAGTAACCGAACTCCTCCGCGAGCCTGATGGTCACGCCGCCGGCTGAAGCCCGGTACCCTCGCTCGCGGAACCGGTCCACGACCTCGGAGTGGTACTCTCCCTCCAAGACTGGCAGGACCGTTTTCTTCAGGCCGAGCCCGGTGCGGAAATAGGTCTTTGCACTCTCCATCAGATGGCAAGGTTACCCGGGGGAGACCGTGGATGCAAGCTGAGTGTATTACTGCAATGTCGAACACCGCACACCGAACACCGCCTGTCGAAGGGGGCACGTCAACCTCTAATCACTAAATGATCAATCGCCAATCCTTAAGACTTATTGGGATTTGGTCTTAGGGGTTAGAGATTTGTCATTGCCGTGCCACCTTCGAAAGGCGGTGTTCGGTGTGCGGTGTTCGACATTGCAGTTCGCCCGGTCTCACTTAGCGACAGCAGTCCACAGACGTTAGTTTACACTAAATGCCCCGACCGTCGCTACCGAGCTTGGGAGGCAACGATGGTGCGGAAGAAAGCGTACACCCGCCGTGAGATAGGCGGCCATCAGCTGCAGCCGGAAAGCCTGATGATGGGCTACGGTTACCGGCCGGAGTGGTCTGAGGGCGCCATAAAATGTCCCATATTTCAGACTTCGACTTTTACGTTCAAGAATGCCGAGGAAGGAAAGGCGTTCTTCGAGCTGGCGTATGGTCTTCGAGAACAGGCGCCGGGCGAGAGTCTTGGACTGATCTACAGCCGGCTGAACAATCCGGATCTCGAGATCCTGGAGGACCGCCTGACGTTGTGGGACGAATCGGAATCGGCGTCGGTTCATACCAGCGGCATGGCGGCCATCGCCACGACGGCGTTCGCGTTCTTGCGGCCCGGCGACGTGCTTCTGCACAGCGAGCCCGTCTACGGCGGGACCGAGTACCTGTTCACGCATGTATTGCCGCAGTTCGGCATCGACGTGAGGAGCTTTCCGGCGGGCCCGGACGGCCCTGAAGCGGCGGAGAGGGTGCTTTCCGACAAGTCGGTCGCCGATCGCCTCGCGATGATCTTCATCGAAACGCCGGCCAATCCGACCAACGATCTCGTCGACATCGCGCACTGCGCAGAGATGGCGAGCAGGAGGACGGGTGAGCGCAAGGCGATCGTCGTGGTAGACAACACTTTCTTGGGCCCGCTTTTCCAGCATCCTCTCAAGTTCGGCGCCGACCTCGTCATCTACTCGGCTACCAAGTTCATCGGGGGCCACAGCGATTTGATCGCCGGCGCCGTACTGGGGCCTGAGGAGTTGATCGCGAGGGTCCTGGAGTCGCGAACCTTCCTCGGCACGGCCTCGGGGCCGTGGACGGGCTGGCTGATTCTACGCAGCCTCGAGACCCTGAAGATGCGGATGACCTCACAGATGAAGAACGCCCGCTACGTGTCCGACTTCCTCGCCGACCACCCCAAAGTCGATCGAGTCAACTATCTCGGGCACCTGGCCGAGAGCGATCCGCAGTTCGAGCTCTACCGCCGCCAGTGCGTCGCTCCCGGCGCGATGGTCGCGTTCGACATACGGGGCGGCGAGGCCGAGGCCTTCCGCTTCCTCAACGCGTTGAAGCTCGTGCACCTGGCTGTCAGTCTGGGCGGTACCGAATCCCTGGCCGAGCATCCGGCGACGATGACCCACTCCGACATACCGGCCGAAGAGCAACCACGCATGGGGATCACGCCGTCGCTGGTCCGCCTCTCGATCGGGGTCGAACACTACGAGGATTTGATCGCCGACCTGGAGCAGGCCCTAGCCCAAGTCTAGGAGGGAAAGTCGTCGTCGGCTGTCGGCTGTTCGATGTTGCGTTCGCCTTGATCAGCCGACATCGGGTGTTCAGAACGAGGTTGGCGCATCCATTTGACGGTTCGGCGAACGCCGTTTGCATAATCAACCTCTGGCATCCAGCCCAGCTCTCGGCGGATGCGGGTACCGTCAAACATAACAGGGCTCTCGAGCAGGTAAGAGAGATCCCGCATGAGACGCTGTTCGGGCTGTAGCAAGGCGATGCGTTTCAGCCAGCTGATGGAGATCGAGCGCACGCGAGGTGATTGGCCGGCCGCTCTGAACGCGAGAGTCAGAAACTCCCGGGGCGTCGTGGTGCTGTAGCCCGGAGCCGTGTAGTCGGCGCCGCGGGCTTGGGCCCGACCCAGCGGCGCTACCAGCGCCCTGGCTGCATCGGAGATGTAGAGGAACTCGTGCGGCCGATCGAGGTCGCCCGGGAACCTGACGGTCTTGCCGATCAGCGCCTGTCGGAAGGCGTCGTGCAGTCGCCCCCTGCCAACTCCGGGGCCGTACACTTCGGGCAAATGGACAACCGTGCCGCCCTCTGCCGTGACCGCCTTCTCCATGTCAGCCTTCACCGCGCCCAGCCGGGACGGGCTGTTCTTCGGATGACCCGGCGCTACGCGCGCATCCTTTTCTGCCGGCCCGTACACCCAGGAGTTGCCGGGAAAGATGAACCAGCCGCCGGGGCGAAGCGCCTCCAGGGCATGACGTACCGCATCCCAGTTGAGTGCGAACTGGCTCGGCGGGAAGTCGACGCAGTGCACGACGGCATCGGCCCCGTCCAGTGCCGCCGCCACCGCCGCGCGGTCGAGGATATCCCCCTCCGCCACCTCGACCCGCGTTTCCGGCGAAAGACGGCCGAATTCCTCCGGCCGGCGGACGAAAGCGCGAACCTCGTGGCCGGCGCGTACCAGCGTTCTTACGCTGGCCAGCCCGATGTTTCCCGTGGCTCCGGTTACGGTGACCCTCATCGCAGGCAACTTATCACGGCGTGGCGGGTATCGCGATGAACGACTGCCTTGTTGACAGAACTGCCCAGATGTCCGCCTTTTCAAGCTGGGGTTGTGTCAAGCTGGCGGAAAAGGCTGGCATGCGGAGTGCATAGAGTGGCTCACGACCACCGCTCAGGGTGGCGCGGGAGCCGGACACCGGCTCGAAACGTTAGGTGAGAGAAGGAGACACTCCAGTTGACTGATAGAGAAGAGGTTCCCCAGGAAGTGAAGTCCGACAGGCAGGAGTTGCCGGTTCTTCCATTGCGGGAAACGGTGGTTTTCCCGGGCGTGACCGCTCCGATCGTGGCCGGGCGTGAGAAGACGCTCCGTGCCATTGAGGCCGCTCTCGCCTCTGACGAAGAGGTCAAGCGGATCTTCGCCGTGGCACAGCGCGAGAATGTCGACGAGCCGTCGGCTGACGTGCTCTACAACATCGGAGTCATCTGCCGAATCGCGCAGGTCCAGCGCTTCCCCGGCGGCCTGCAGTTGCTGCTCGAGGGCGAGCATCGCGCGACGGCGCTCCACTATAGCGAGGGGCCCGATGGCTTCCTGGAGGCGATCGTCACACCGCTCGCTGACCAGGGGCCGCTCAACCCGGAGGACGCGGCGTTCCAAGGATTGTTTCGCGAGGTCAGCGAGAAGGCGGCCGAATTGGGTCGTCACCGCGGCGTGCCGGAGGAGATCATCGAGCGCTTCATCCGCGCGGTCGAAGAGCCCGGCGCCCTGTCCGATCACGTGGCCTACTACATGGAGCTAGGCTCGTCGGACAAGCAGGAGTTGTTGGAGACGACATCGCAGGAGCTACGCCTGCGGCGCATCCTGGTCCACCTGTACCGGCAGATCGCCATGCTGGAGGCCCAGGAGCACATCCGCTCCCGCGTACAGGAGGAGCTGGGCGAGCGGCAGCGTGAGATATATCTGCGCGAACAGATGAAGGCGATCCGCCGCGAGTTGGGCGAGGAAGACAACGACGCCGAGATCGAGGAGTTGCGAGAGCGGCTCGAGGCACTGGAGCTGCCCGAAGAAACGCGTGAAGAAGTCAAGCGCGAGCTGCGGCGGTTGGAGCGGGTGAACCGCGAGTCGGCGGAGGCCCAGGTGATCCGCACCTACCTGGAATGGATTGCCGACCTGCCGTGGAACGACCGTTCTCCCGACAATCTCGACATCGAAGAAGCGCGCAAGATCCTCGACGAGGACCACTACGGTCTCGGCGATGTGAAAGAGCGCATCTTGGAGTTCCTCGCCGTCGGCAAGATGCGACGCGAGAAGGCCACGGATGAAGAGGGCAGGGCCAAGGCCATGGCTTCCGGCCCCATCCTGCTGTTCCTCGGACCGCCGGGAACCGGCAAGACTTCGGTGGCGAAGTCCATCGCACGGGCGCTGGGCCGCGAGTACGTGCGCGTGTCCCTCGGCGGCGCGAGGGACGAGGCCGACATACGCGGTCACCGCCGCACCTACGTCGGCGCTATGCCCGGGCGCATCATCCAGGGGATGAAGCGCGCGGGAACCAAGAACCCCGTCTTCCTGCTGGATGAGGTGGACAAGCTTGGCGTCTCGTTCCAGGGCGATCCCTCGGCGGCGCTGCTCGAGGTGCTCGATCCCGCCCAGAACAACAGCTTCACCGATCACTACCTGGGTGTCGGCTTCGACCTGTCCGAGGTGCTTTTCATCTCGACCGCAAACTTCGGGCACCAGATCCCCGCCCCGCTCTTCGACCGCATGGAGGAAACCGAGTTCAGCGGGTACACCGAGCTGGAGAAGCTGGAGATCGCCAAGCGCTACTTGCTGCCGCGCCAGCGGGAAGCATCGGGGTTGAGCGAGCAGCAGCTCCAGGTAACCGACGACGCGATGCTGGCGGCGGTCAACGAGTGGACGCGCGAGGCGGGCGTCCGCCAGCTCGAGCGCGAACTGGGTAGCCTGGCACGAAAAGCCGCTCGTGAGATCGCCGAAGGGAAAACGGAAACGATCAAACTCGACCGGGACAACCTGCGCGAGCTACTCGGCAAACCGAAAGCGCACCCCGAAAAGATGCTAGTTGAGCCGCAGGTCGGCGTTGGAACCGGCATGGTCTATACGCAGGTCGGTGGCGACATCATCTTCGTCGAGGCCAGCATCATGCCGGGCAGCGGCCAGCTCGTGCTGACCGGACAGCTCGGCGACGTGATGAAGGAAAGCGCCCGTGCCGGCCTGACCTACGCCACGACGCACTACAAAGAGCTGGGCATCCCCGAGGACCGCTTCAGGGATGTGGATGTCCACGTCCACGTCCCGGCCGGCGCAGTGCCGAAAGAAGGGCCGTCGGCGGGCATCACCATGGCTACCGCGCTGGTCAGCGCCATGTCCGAGCGCCGCGTGCGCAACGATTTGGCCATGACCGGCGAGCTCACGCTCAGGGGCCGCGTCCTGCCCATCGGTGGCGTGAAGGAAAAGGTCCTCGGCGCCTGCCGGGCCGGGATCAGCGAGATCATTCTCCCCAAGCAGAACGAGCTCGACATTGAAGACATCCCCGAAGAGGTTCGCTGCGAACTGACCTTCCACTTCGTTGAGACTCTCGATGAGGTGCTGGCGATCGCGCTAGCCGGGGTGGAGTTGCAGGATGGCAAGCTGGTCTTCGATGAATCAGCCGACCCCGGCGTCCCCGGCGTGCTGATCGGCGACGACCCCGATTCCAGCACCCAACCAGACGCCGTGATGTAGGCTAAATCAATTCTCAATTCTTTAACAAAAAGCGCCCGGCAGCGGGCGCTTTTTGTTAGGTCAAACGCCGAAGGAATGTCGAACACCGCACACCGAACTCCGCCTGTCGAAGGGCGCACTGCAAGGCTGAATCACTGAGCCCGAAAATCAAATCACTTGAGGCTCAAGTGATTGGCTATTTGTGATTAGTGATCAGGGATTGCCGTGCCCCCTTCGACAGGCGGTGTTCGGTGTGCGGTGTTCGACATTCCTTCGACGTTCAGTGTCGAGCGTCGAACATCCTAAAAAACGGACACTTTTATGTACCTCCCCGGATTCAGCCGGATGTCTTCCGCCAGCGCGCTGATGTTCTTCGTCGCCGCCTGCAGATCCTCGTAGAGCCCCGGCTCGTTCACCAGCAATCCAAGCGTCCCTTCCCCGGCGTCGATCTTTGCGGCAATCGACTCGAGCGACTCGGCTGATCGCCTGAGGATCTCGGAGGTCTCCGCCATCGACGCCGCCGTCGCCTCCAAATCCGCTGCCGTCTGCTCCACCTCCACACCGGAGATCTTATCGCGCAACGTCTCGGCCGTCAGTCGCAGGCTTCGGCTCAGCTCCGCGAAGTCGTCACCGTTCTCCCTCAGCAGCCGCTCCATCTGGCGAACCGCGCTCTGCAGCGATGAGAGGCTCCCGTGCACGTTGTCGATGGCCGTGTCGGCGAGCAATCGCTGGATCTGCTGCAGCACCGCGTCCGCCCGATCGCCCAGGTCGCCGGCGAGGTCCATCAGCGAAGACGATCGGCCCACGGCCAGCGTATCGCCGTCGGTCGCCAGGTCGGTTGTACTGCCGGGTCGAAGCACGACGATGACGTCTCCGAACACGCCCACCGACTGGAGGAGCGCCCGTGAGTCGGCGGGCAACTGAAGGTCACGGTGCAACCAAAGCCTTACGAGCACCCGATCCGACGCCACGAGGTCCACCGAGCGCACGACGCCGACCTCCACGCCGGAAAGCTTCACGCGGTCTCCTCGCTCCACGCCTTCGGCGTTGGGCAGCGTCACGTACACCGTGTAGCCCCGCTCGCCAAGCGGTTGGCCCGTCAGCCAGAAGTAGCCCCACATGACCACCACGGCGCTGACGATCACGAGCAGCCCGAGCCACAGCTCCAGTTTCTGTTTCCGACGTGCCACTTTTGTCCCCCCTAAGCGACGCCTGTCGTCTCTTCCGATGGGCTGACGAACCGGCGCACAACTGGATCGTCGTTCTCCTTGAAGTCGTCCACGGTGCCTTCGAAGCGGATATTGCCATCGTAGAGAAGGGCCACGCGATCGGCCACCTGGAACGCGTTATCCAGATCGTGTGTGACCATGATGCTGGTGACGCCGATCTCTTCCTGAAGGTGCCCGATCAGGTTGGTGATGATGAAGGCGTTCTCGGGGTCGAGGCCGGTGGTCGGTTCATCGTAGAGCAGGTAACGCTGATGGCCCGCGAACGCGCGCGCGATGGCTACCCGCTTCTGCATTCCGCCCGATAGCTCGATGGGGAATAGCTCCGAAACGGCCGAATCCAGGTTAACCAGGCGCAGGCATTCCGCTACCCGCGCTTCGCACTCCGCGTCCGCTCTCCGGCATCCATCGATGCTCATCCCCAGTCGGATGTTCTCGCTGACGGTCAGCGAGTCGAAGAGCGCGGCTCCCTGAAATACGTAGCCGACCCTCTGGCGCACGTGGTTCAGCTCGCGCCGGCTGGCGTTGGGAATCGAGACACCATCGACGATCACATCGCCCTTATCGGGCTCGATCAGGCCGATGATGTGCTTGATCATCACGCTCTTGCCCGTGCCGGACGCACCGAACAACGCCGTCGTGCCGCCCTCGTGCACCGTGAGCGATACACCGTCGAGGATGACCTTGTCCCCGAAAGCTTTGCTGACTCCCTTGATGTCAATCATGTCTATTCACTCATCACCTCGAATGCTGGCAAGGGCTAGCCGAACGCCTTGAGCAGACGCGCCAGGACGGCGTCCCAGAACATGATCGCCACCGTCCCCGCTACTGCGACGGATGTGGTCGTTCTGCCGACGCCTTCAGCGCCCCCGCCCGTCCTCAGGCCGATGTAACACCCAATGAACGTGATCGTGGCGCCGAAGACGGCCGCCTTGATCAGGCCGAACCAGAGGGCGAAGTCGTGGAAGTAAGCCCGCACTCCGTAGACGAACTCGGCGCTCGTGATCGGCAGCGTCAACAACGCGCCCAGCCAGCCGGCCCCGATTCCGACGAAGTCGGCCAGCCCGACGAGTGGCGGAAGCATCAGCGTGCCCGCCAGTACGCGTGGCACCACGAGTTGTTCCACCGGATCGCGGCCAACCGCGCGAAGCGCATCGACCTGTTCCGTCACCACCATGGTGCCCAGCTCGGCGCCGATCCTCGCACCGATACGACCGACAAGCACCAGTGCCGTGACCAGCGGGCCTAGCTCCGTCAGCACGCTGGCCGCGACGACGCTCCCGATGATCCAGATCGGTACCGTTCCGGTGAACTGGTAGCCGCTCTGCTGCGAGGTGACCGCGCCCGAAAGAGCGGCCACCAGTACGACCACGGGGATCGAACGGATACCCATGTCGTAGCACTGTCTGACCAGCTCGCGGTAGTATCGGCGCGGCCGCGCCATGGACACCAGGGCATGACCGGCGAGCTTGGCCGATTCCCACGAGTGCGTGAGTACGGCCGCCACACCGGCGCCGACGCCGGATACCACCCGAATGTAGATCGGGTCTCTCCGTTCTGGTGTGCCTGCGGAGGTTTCGGACATCTGGCTATTCACACAAAACAAGCTCGCGCCGCACCCATTGGGAGCGCGGCCGAGCCGCTACCGACCGACAGCCGCCCTCTCGAGGCGCGACTCACGTGGAGCCCGTCGGTCGGGGCGGCAAAGCGCCTCAGTATAAGCAATCACCCTTGCAACGCCTAGCCCCCGGCGATGGCCTCGCCATCGGGCCCGCTGACGAATTCGTCGAGAAAATACCTGGCCGATAGCCGCGAGCCCGTGGCCGACTCGAGAAGTTTCTGCCAGTGCAGGCTGGCGCCGTGCGCGAAGACGCGCTCGCGGAGGAAAGTGCCCAACTCGGTGCACCCGACGTAGCCGTCCGGCAGGCCGCCGGCGCGATGCGAGCCGCGCAGCGCCGCTCCCAGCTGCGAGGCAATGATCTCGCCCAACAGATAATTGTGATAGTAAACCGGTGCTACGGCCAGGTGGATCTTGGCCGCCCAGTCGGGCGCATTTCGGTTCTCCGGTCGCGGGACAAGTTGCAGCTCCTCGACCAATTGCCACCATAGCGCATTGAGATCGTCGCGCTTCGGGTTAGCGTACAGCTCCCGCTCGAAGTGCGTCATCACCAGCGTCCAGCGCGACATCAAAAGCATCTCGAATCGCAGTACCTGAGATGTTCCGTTCCGAAGCCCTTCCCTGTCTTCCAGCTTCACTGCCGTCGCTGATTCGAGCCACTCGATACTGTATACCAGGCGGTCCATGAACATCGCGATCGCTTCCGTAGTCGCGATGTGTGCCGGCATGCGCAAAATCCACGGTAGAGTCCGAGGAATGAACTTCTCATAGGCGGCGTGCCCCAGCTCGTGAAGCAACACGCCCATCCAGTGCTCGTCTTCCTTCAGGTTGCATAGGATCCGCACGTCGTCTTCACGATCGATGTCGGTGCAGTACGCGTGCTGATCCTTGCCGGCTCGCTCGTACAGATCGCTGCGATCCAGCACGTCTTCGATCGGCAGATCGATGCCGTCGTAAAATGCGTTCGCTATTGCGACCAGGTCGCGGCCCTTGAAGTACTTGCCGAGTCCGAGCTGCTCGCTGAGCGGTGGTTCTTGGAAGAACGGGTCCTCGTAGTGCCATGGGCGTAAATCCCCGGGTCTCATCCCGTATCGCTCGGCCAACCGCGCATCGATCGCAGCCTTTGCTTCTCGGTAAGGTTGGTCGGTGCTTTGCCTCAGGTCGTCGAAGACACGCTGCAGCTCGCCCAGGTCGATCTCCTGGAGCTCGAGGTGCATGGAGTAGTAGTCGCTATAACCGAGTGAACGAGCGGCCTCGTTGCGATGGTCCACCAGTTCCAGCAACGGACCCGCAACTCTCGGCGCGATCTGCTTGGAGGCCTCCCAGGCGGCTCTTCTCTTTCCGTCGTCCCGTTCCCTGCGGAGGATCTCGAGGATTTCGTTGTTCGTCACCTCGCGACCGTCGAGCCGCGCCCGATAGGTATAAAACTCTGCCTGTATCTGATTGCTGCGGCGGACGAGGTCGTCGATGACGGCTTCGGGCAGCTGGTTCGGACGGTAGTCGAGGGCGAGCAACTCGAGCTGGCGGCGCAGCAGCGGGTCGTGGAGCTCGTTGGATTCCAAGAGCTCCATGATCTCTGAGTAGCGGGTTGGCGAGCTCAGGAATACGCGCAAACGTGATTCGGCCTCGGCGGCGTTCTGTTGTGCGTCCGGCGTGCCGGCGGTGCTGGCCTCCCAGTGGGCCAAGCTCACGGCGATGCTCAGCGGCCGCAGCTCGCTTTCGACCGTACCGAGGAGCTCCCGGGCTCTGTCCTCGACCATTGGACGGGTGCCTTCCGGCTTACTTCGCGTATTCCTCCGCTATGTCGTCGTAAAGGCGCGAGATGATGTCGATCCCCTTGTGATAGAGATCGAGGGAAATCCACTCGTTGGGTGAGTGCAGATTACACCCAGGTAGAGCGAAGCCCAGCAAGAGGACGGGCGTCTCCAGGATCTGCTCGATCATCGGGACTATGGGAATCGAGCCGCCCTCGCGAATCGGCAGTGGATCCCGTCCGTAAACTCCTTGAATCGCAGATGTGGCCGCTCTGAACAGCGGGCCCTCGGGGTTGGCGCCCCAGGGTAGCCCGTCCGAGTGCATCTCGACTTCCATCTTAACGCCGTCGGGTACGATCGAACGCACGTAACTCTCGAACGCCTCGCGGATCATTTTCGGGTCCTGGTTGGGGACCAACCGCATCGAGATCTTCACCATCGCTTTCGCCGGGATGATCGTCTTCGCGCCTTCATCTGTGTAGCCCGAAAGTAGGCCGTTGACGTCGATGGTTGGTCGTGCCCAGATCCGCTCGAGGAAGTGTACGCCGGCCTCGCCGTCGCCGGTCGCCGGCACGCCGGCCTCGTCTCTGAATTCCTCTTCGGTCAACGGAATCTCGGTGAGCGCTTGACGCTCCGCCGCGCTGAGGTCCTGCACATCATCATAGAACCCGGGGATCATGATGCGGCCGCTGTCGTCCTTCATCTGCGCGATCATCTTGGCCAGCGCGTTGGCTGGATTGACCACGCCGCCCCCGTACTGCCCGGAGTGCAGGTCCTGGCTGGGACCCGTGAGGCGGACCTCCATGTAGACCATGCCGCGCAGGCCGACCGTGACGCTCGGAAGCTCGGGCGAGAGCATCGGCGTGTCCGAGATCACCGCCGCATTGCAGGCGAGGCGCTCCACGTTGTCCCTGATGAAGTCTTCCAGGTTGACGCTGCCGACTTCCTCCTCGCCCTCGAACAGGAACTTCAGATTGACCGGCGGCGTCCCCTTCGCTTCGCGGTACGCTTCGAGCGCCTTCATGTGGACGTGGATCTGCCCCTTGTCGTCAGCCGTGCCGCGGGCGTACATGTTGCCGTCGCGCACCGATGGCTCGAATGGCGGCGTCTCCCATTCATCGAGCGGCTCGACCGGCTGGACGTCGTAGTGGCCGTACACGAGGACGGTGGGTGCATTGGTGCCCGCCTCCATCAGCTCGCCGTAGACGATCGGGTGACCCTTGGTGGGGATCACTTCGGCCGTCATCCCCAGCTCGCCCAGCTTCCCCTTCACCCAGTCCGCGCACTCGGCCATGTCGCCCTTGTGCTCGGAGCGCGCGCTGACGCTGGGAATGCGCAGGAACTCGACCAGCTCGTCCTCGTACTTCTTCCGGTTCTTCTCGAGCGTCTTCTCTAACGACATCTTGAGCACCTTTCTGATTGTGGAAGAGGCTAAGATAAGGTGGGGGGCGCGGCCCGGCTACACGGCGGCGGCCCCCAGCCGGCTTCCGGGCGATCCCTTGCCCGAGCGGGTCGCGAGCCCAAGTTTGCCCTCACCCCGACCAGACGCTGACTACAAGTTTTAACCCTTTTGGAGGAGTTCCTACGAAGCGGTCAGCCCGCTGGCCGACGAACTGCAAGGTAAACACTAACCTGAAGCCCAACCATGGCCGAATCGACTGAACGACGCAGACTCTCGCCCAAGGCGTACGAGGAGATACCCGGCGACCAGTACGAGCCGTACATAGCGCCCGATACCCGGATGCTGGAGTTCACGTGGCGCTCCGTCATAATGGGCGCGCTGTTCGGGATCATCTTCGGCGCGGCTAACGCCTACCTGGGGCTGCGAGTCGGATTGACCGTGTCGACGTCCATCCCCATCGCCGTCATGACCGTCGCGGTTTTTCGCGCCATGCAGGGCGTCTGGGGGAAGTCGACGATCCTCGAGCACAACATCTCCCAGACGGTGGGATCTGCGTCGTCCAGTCAGGCATCCGGCCTCATCTTCACAATCCCGGCTCTCTTCATCTGGGGGTTCAGCCCGGGAACCAGCAAGCTGCTGGTCCTCGCCCTGGCCGGGGGGCTGCTCGGTGTTTTGTTCATGATTCCGCTTCGGCGGTTTCTCATAAAGAATCAACATGGCAAGCTGCCGTACCCGGAGGGTACGGCGTGCGCGGAGGTGCTCGTAGCTGCCGACGCCGGTGGCACGCATGCCCGCAACGTGTTCATGGGTCTGGGCATTGGGGCGGCGTACAAGTGGCTGATGAGCGGGCTCAACCTCTGGCCGCGCGACGGTTGGGTTCGGGTGCCGTTTCTCCCCAAGGGCCAGATCGGTGTCGATGTGGCGCCCGCCCTCATTGGCGTCGGGTACATACTCGGCGCCCGCATCGGCCTGGTAATGGTGGGAGGCGCCGCCATCTCCTGGTTGATCCTCATACCGGCCATCGAAGTGATCGGTCGAAGCCTGACCACGCCGCTCTATCCCGAGACCGTGCAGTTGATCGCCGACATGGGCGCCGAGACGATCTGGACGCGCTACATCCGGTACGTTGGGGCTGGAGCGGTGGCGACGGCTGGAATAGCGACGCTCATCCGCTCGACCCCGATGATCATAACCTCGTTCAAGGAGGGCATCCGCGGGCTCCGCAGCCGCCTCGACGCGAGCGCGCTGGCTGCTGCTTTCAAGCGGACCGATGATGATCTGCCCATCAACGTCGTGTTCATCGGCGTGACGATCGTCGTTCTCGGCCTCGCGCTCGTGCCTCACGTCTTCGGGTTCATCGAGGCGTTCCCGGTCCGCGTGCTGGCCGCGCTGCTCGTCGCCGTCTTCGCCTTCTTCTTCGTTACCGTTTCCAGTCGCATCGTTGGCCTCGTCGGCGTCACCTCGAACCCGACATCCGGGATGGCCATCGCTACGCTGCTCGGAACCAGTCTCATCTTCGCCGCCCTCGGCTGGACCGATGACACGGGTAGGGTCGCTGCGCTCTCCATCGGTGCCGTCGTCGCCATCGCCGCGTCCATCGCCGGTGACACTTCGCAGGACCTCAAGACCGGGTTCTTGCTCGGCGCCACACCCAGGCGCCAGCAGACCGGTGAGCTGATCGGCGTCCTCACCGCTGCCTTCTTCGTCGTCGTCAGCATCCTTGCCTTGGAAAACGCGTACGGCTTCGGCTCGGCCGAGCTGCCGGCTCCACAGGCGAACATGATGATGCTCGTGATCGATGGCGTGCTCAACGCGGAAATACCCTGGCGCTTCGTGATGATCGGCATCGGGCTTTCCCTCGTCGCCGAAATGTTCAGGTTGCCTTCGCTGGCGTTTGCGGTGGGTATCTATCTGCCGATCACCACCATGACGCCGATATTCATCGGCGGCATGATCCGAAAGATCTTGGAGGGCCGGCAGCCCGATGCCGAGTCGAAGGGCCGCGTTCGCGAGCAGGGCGTACTCTTCGCCTCCGGTTTGATCGGTGGCGACGGGCTCATGGGTGTCGGAATCGCCTTTTGGGCCGGCGCATTCGGTATCCCGAGGGGCTTCGGTCACGAGTGGTTGGGATTCTTCGCCGAGCCGCTTGCCATGGGGATGCTGGCCGTGCTCGCCTATCTCATCATCCGGGCGGCCGTCCGTCACGTCGGTAGGAGCTAGGGCGGCATTGAGCGGGGAGACTTGCCCATGCGGCGAGCGATCGTCTAACTTCCGGCCATGAGCGGCGAGAGCAAGGGGCCCGGATCGTCGGGCCAGTCGCACCCTTCTTCTGACCTGGAGCAGGTCGGCATCCTGAGCCGTCTGTCCGACGGCAAGGAGTTCTCCTTAGGCTTTGGCAGCATCCGCGTGGGCCGCCAGCGACGGGCGGATCTGGTGGTCGTCGACAAGACCGTCTCCCGACACCACGCCGACATCATCTACGAGAGCGGCCGCTACGTCCTCTACGATCACAGCACCAACGGCACCTGGGTGAATGGGAACCTGGTGGCCGTTGCTCAGCCGCTTCGAGATCGTGACACCATCAAGTTCGGCAAGGTGGAGTTCGCCTTCTCGACCAAGTCGATCCCGAAAGAGCAGGCGCTGCGCCACGCGGAACAGACCGCGCCGAAGCGGGTGTCCCAGTCATCGACCTTGATGATGAAGGGTGGTAAGGGGAGGGGCAGAGGAAAGCGACGCGCGAAACGTCTGGCTATTTTGCTCTTGCTTCTGATCGTCGTGGCGCCGGTGGTCATCTACTTCGCGCTGCCCGACCTGGCCGACAGCATCATCCAGAAGCTCCCACCGGCGATACAAGATTTATTGGGGCGCCAGCAAACTCCCTGAGTTTAGTTCTACCTTCCGTCCGGCGGCGGAACGAACTCCACGGGCTCTACAGTCAACAGCGATCTGGCATTCGATCCGAAGGCCACCAGCTCCATCTCGGCCGTGCCCTGCACCCACTTCACTATCCCGAACGGCACGTTGGCCAGCCACACCTCGCTGCCGTCTTGGTCGCTCGAGCGGAAGTGGCGTGAATCGAAGGATCCGGCCGGAACCGTAACCTGGACGGGATCGAGTTCCACGGCCGTCTCGCACTTCTCCTTCCAGCCCGTGCCCGGCGTCGCCTCGCCGAGTTGCGCGATCAACTCGTGGGTTAGTTTCAGCGCCGGTTGCCCGGGCATCTTGACCACGTAGCCCTTGATGTCGCTGTTGTCGAACGGGTAGTACGGTATCAGCATCTGCACGATCACCGTGTCGCCCACTTCCGGCGGCACGCTGACGATCTCCACCCAGTAGTGCCGTACGTTGTCTACTACCTCGTCGCCGACCACGGCGAAGCGTATCACCATGGCACCCTTTCCAACGTCTCCGAAGCTCAGGTCGGCGTACTCGCCTACGTTCGGCGCCGCATAGATCTCCGGGCACGGGCCGCCCTGCCCCTGTGCGCAAAGATCGCTCAGCGTCGCGAACCCTGCTACGACTATCGTCAAGATAATGGCCTGCGCCCTCATTCAGTCCTCCTGCGCCGCGGCGTGGGCTTTTGATACTGACCGGTTGAAGGTAGGTAAAGCAGCGGCCACGGGTCAACTTTCCCACTAGGCTTCGCCGGAGCCAAAAGCGAAGCGCGGGTGGCCCGATGGCCACCCGCGCTCGCGATTGCCCTACCTGATCGTGGATCCTGCTAGATGAGACCCAGCAAGATCAGGAAGAATGCGAACTCGACCAGGTCCTCGAACACTTCGAACATCTCGTTCATGCCCATGAAGATGTCCTCGAGCAACTGAAGTTCGGCCGCGCTGAGCTCGCCACCTGTCGCGTTGGTGATGACGACCTGACCGTTGATGTTCCCCGAGATGAGCGCGATCGCGCCACCGTTCAGGAACACGCCGCTGCCCGTCGCGATATCGCCCAACGCATCGATGGTCAGGCTGAATACGAGGTTGTTGTTGCCCGGGTCGGTCAGCGTCGCCGAGATGCTGCCGGCTCCCGTATCGTCACCGGAGAAATCGAAGCGGATCGTGTAACCGCCGAACGCGATGCTGAACAGGATGGAGAACTCGGTTTCCGAACCAAAGACGTTGAAGCCGAACGTCAGCTGGTCGGTGCCGTCGGAGACGAAGCCTCCGAAGTTCAGCGTGAACGTCGTCTCGCCGAACGTACCGCTGACGTCGACGTCGATCAGCGTCGTCCCTCCGACCACGGCCGTCATACCGATGTTGATCGTCGGGAAGCTGCTGGTATCGACGATCTCGATGTAGCCGATCGAGGTCAGCGGAGAGATCGGCTGCCCGAGAATCGGGTCAACCGCGTACAGCATGAAGCGCACGCCGTTGGCAGGCGCGTCCAGGCTGTCCGGGTCGATTACGTAGCCCTCTCCGTCAAAGACGAACGTCTTGCCGAGCACGCCGACCGGAAGGCGCGGCGGCCCGTCCTCGGCCATCTCCGCCACGCTGGCCCGGAAGCTTGTCGCGATCGCGTAGGCGCCGCGGTCTTTCGGGTTCGGGATCAAGTCGAACGGCGCGATGGAGGGGCCGCCGAGGGCGCCCTGCATCGCTTCGCCGAGCACGCCGATGCTCTGCAGCGCATCGTTGTCGTCGAAGAAGTTGCCGACGACGTCGTCCATCGCTGTCGCCGCCGCCTCCGTGTCGATGTCGCCGGTCGGCTCCGTCGAATCGTCGCAAGCGACGAATACCGACAGCGCCAGGGCAAACACGGCGGTCCGCGTGAGCCAAAACGGTTTCAAAGTCTTCACGTCCTTACCTCCTGTTACGTTGGCTGAGGATGATGCGGGCATAAAACTACTTTGGAAAGATTATCCCTATTGTTCTAAGGGACAGGGGAATTACAGCCACAACAAGCGGCTGTGGTGAGGGGGTCAGACGAAATCCAAGCTAGCAAATTCTGGAATAAACGCAAGTCTCACTGCGCGTCCGGCGCCCGGAAGCCTATGCCATCGTTGGTGTTACGCTTGAGCTAAACGATGGAGCGCCGATGAGAGCTCAATCGGAGGGTTTCGACGCGGCGATTCGGAAGGCGAGGTAGAGGGCGATGGCGACCACGGCGAGGCTGATGAGGCCATACTGCGTCTCCAGCGCTAGGAGCAGGGCATCCCTGTTTGACAGGACCTCGACCATCCTGCTGAGATCGCCCGGCCCCTCCTGCATGCTTGTGAGCGCGGCGGCCGACAGGGAGGCGCCGAGGATGCAGGCGACGATCGCCCCGAAGACTCCGACGATGCGGTAGGGAACCGTGTGTCCGTCGCCGCGCACTCGCACGCTGATACCGACCATGAAGGCGACCGGAAGCGAGAGCAGCGACAGGAAAGCTCCGCCGCCGGCGGGTATTGAAAGCAGAGCCCAGATGATGGCGCCGGCGAAAGCGGCGGCCAACGCTCCGCCGATCGCTCGCAGTAGGCTGGGGCGGTGCTCGGTCTGAGCCTCCCCGGCAACGAACTCTTTCTCGATCTGATCGACGTCGACAACGTATTCTTTGCCGGTTCCGGACTCGAAAACTATCTCACCGGGCAACTCCGACATGTCATCAGGTTCGTCCACTTCCAGGGGCGAACGTCCGAACTCTTCTTCCGGGAAGAACGGTGGATAAGTCTCGGCTCTCTCGGAGTCGGTCTGCGCCAACTCGAGTGCGGGAGCCGGAATGTGGACGGGCTCGTCCGGGGTGATGAACTCCAGGCCCGCGTTGTCGGCCCCGTCCAGCAGCATCTCCAAATCGCTGGCTTCCTCTTCCGGTCCGGAGCCCGGCTCGTCCGGCTCGAGGAAGCCGGGTATGGTATCCAGCTCCGGTTCCGGCGGTGGCTCGGGCCGGCGCGGCCGTTTCATCGGTTGCGTGACCTCCATCCCCGTTGGCTCGAGCGGCTGGGTCGGCTCTAGCTCGATCGACTCCGGGGTCGGCTCGGTCGTTGGGATCTCCGGCGCCGGTGGCGGCGGCTCGATCGGCGAAGGAGGCGGCTCGATCGGCGGAGGTGGTGGCTCAATCGGCGGCGGCGGTGGCTCGACCGGGGCCATTGGCGGCTGCGCTGTCGGAGGCGGAGGCGGCGGTTGCGTGGTCGCTTGCGTCCCGGCAGCTGGCGGCTTGGGGGACCTGGGAGGGAATGTCACGTCGGTGCTGGGCGTCAGGGCCATGGGCGTGCCGTCCTCGCCCACCTGGTGCTCGAACGTCATCTCGTGCTTGCTCAACTCGTAGGCGACACGCTCGAAGAACTTGAGCGAGTTCGCGCTGGGCATCTGGTCGCTGACGAGTCGGACGATGGTGCCCTGGCGTGGCTGACTGTGGTTGACCGTGAACTCGGGGCTGCGGGCGTAGCGAACGTAGTTCTTCACCTTGGCCGCGAGCTGGCGATGCATCAAGTCAGTCTCGTGCCAGGGCCGCTTTTCCTCGATCAGCAGGACGAGCTTCCCTGTCAGGTCATCCACCGTGGTTTTGTCAACCGAGGTGGGGTCGGACATCATCTCCCAAGGCTCCCGCTATCCATGAGCATGATCGTGCGGCGGTGTCGCTGATCCGCCTCGAGGCGCGACGGGCGCACCTCTAAGTATTGAACCTCCGACTCTGAGCAAGTAAGAAAGGCACAGTGATCCGAAACGATCGCCCGCGTCCCTAATCGCCGCCCAATACAGGCGAGTCGATGCGGTACACGATCTCCCCCGACTCGCTGGGCTCTACAGCGGCGAGCCCCTCCGACACGAGCGTCATCAGCGCGAATTCCACCTCCGTCTGGGGCCGACCGGTGTGGGCTGCGGCTTCGCTCGTTGTTGTGCGGCCGCCTGTAGCTACCGCCCGCCACACGATCTGTTCCATTAATCCGGCCACCCGCTGGGCCTCCGGATCGCGACTCTTGGCGGAGCTCCGATAGCCGTGCCATAACATAGCCGCACCCACGACGGCTGGGACGACGCCGAACAAGAAAATCAGTGCAAACTTGAGGCCGCCGGGCGTGCTCACGACGAACGTGAACAACACCACAAATGTGAGCCCCACCGCCAGGAGCAATCCGCCCAAAGAGGACCTAGACACGCTAACAAGCTAATATTGATGGGAAATCAAGGCCAGTTGGCGCCGGGCAGCCGCACGGGCGGTTAGCTATGCGCCGGGTCTCCACAGCCCTTCTGGCTTCAGGTAAGTGTAGGCGGTGAATGCCAGGGCGTAGGCGACGAGGAACCAGGCGAGGCGCGCGGCGGCCACGATGGGTCGGCCAGATTCTTGGCGGCGGACGATCTCGGCGAAAGCCACGGCGAGCTGTAGGGCGATGATCGCGGCCGTGCCCGGGCGCAGGTAGTCGGCCCACGGGTAGCCCATCAGCAGGCCCGCAGCGAGCACTCCCAGGTCTTCGCCGATTATGAGGTTGAAGGTGGCGGCATAGCCGTAGCCGCGGCGCGCCATCGCTGCGACGATTGCGTAGGCTCCACCCAGCAGGAGCGAGAGGGCGAAGGCGGGGCCAAGAAACGGGAGGTGACGCAAGTCGGCCACCGGCCAGTACGCGAGGTGGACGGCCGAGATCAGAACCAGAATGACCGGAGTGGCCAGCGGACCCCGGTCCGGTCGAGCTACTTCCGGGCCGCGGATCATATATTCGATGCTAGGGCGGGCCGGCAGGCCGCACAAGCGCTTCGCCCGTATGCTGGCCAGTCCGCCCGGCCCTCAGTACCTTCTCGGACCATGAATTCGACTTCTGTGACACGCACACGATTCCGCCTGGGCGTCAAGCCGGTTCTATGGATCCTGCTCGCGTCTTTGGCTTCACCGGCCGCTGCCGGCGCTCAGGGCTCTGTCGATCCAGAGCACGGCTACATCGCGGTCGCGCGCCTGCTCCGCGGAGCCGGAAACGTGAAGCGTGTGCTGGTGATCGGCGCGCACCCCGATGACGAAGACACGGCGTTGCTCACGGTGCTGGAGCGCGGGCTGGGTGCCGACGCCGCATACCTGGCGCTGAATCGGGGGGAGGGAGGACAGAATCTCATCGGCCCGGAGCTTGGCGTCGGCTTGGGACTCATCCGAACGGAGGAGCTGCTGTCGGCTCGGCGGCTCGACGGGGCGGATCAGTTCTTCACCCGAGCCTATGACTTCGGCTACTCGAAATCTGCCGAGGAGACGTTGCTCTTCTGGCCAAGGGACTCGCTGCTGGCAGATGTCGTCTCGGTCATACGGCGCTTCCGACCCCAGGTCATCGTTTCGATCTTCACCGGCACGCGCCGCGATGGCCACGGGCAGCACCAGGTCGCAGGTCTGATGGTGCGCGAGGCGTTCGAGGTAGCCGGCGACCCAGAGCGATTCCCCGGCCAGGTCGAAGCCGGCCTCGAGCCCTGGACCCCGCTCAAGCTGTACCGGTCGACGCGACGCAGCTCCGACGACGCCACGCTGACGGTGGAGACGGGCACTCTCGACCTGCTCTATGGCCGCTCCTACCACCAGATCGCTATGGCGAGCCGCAGCCAGCATCGCTCTCAGGACATGGGAACCATAGAGGCGCTCGGCCCGCGACGTACCAGTGTAGCGTTGCTGGAGAGTCGGGTAGCGGCACGGGCGGAGCCGGAGTCGTCGATCTTCGACGGAGTGGACACTACGCTCGCCGGGCTGTTGCCGGGTACCTCTGACCGAGAGAGCCGCGCCGCCGTGGCCGAGCTGCTGGTGGCCTACGAGGCGTCTCTCCGACGTGGCCGTGAGCAGCTCGGCCGGGGCGCCCCGCCCGGCGTTGTCTCACATCTCGGCCGGGCCCTATCGACCCTTAGAGAAG
>JBDHAL010000024.1:0-21044 GCA_039588075.1 Gemmatimonadota bacterium
CCTGATAGGCCGACCGCGATCCGATCTCGTATCCTCACGTTCGCGCGTCCAACAGCTCCGACGCCAACCGCCCCACCCGCTCCGCTGCACCCGGCTCGCCCAACGACTCCCTGACTCTTCTTAGCTGCTCTTTCATCACCCTCCGCTCTTCCGAGTCCGGGTCGAGCAGCGGCAGCAGCGCCTCGGCGATTTCTTCGCTCGGCAGATCCTGCAGGAACTCCGGAGCGAAACGCTCTCCTGCCAGCAGGTTCACCATCCCCATGCTCTTCACCCTCACCAGGCTTCGCGCCAGCCTGTGCGTCAGCGGGTGGACCCGGTAAGCGATCACGAGCGGCGTTTCTGTCAGCGCGGCCTGCACCGTGGTCGTGCCTGACTTGGACAGCACCGCCGTCGACCCTCGCAGCACACGCACAGAATCCTGCACGACGCGGTACTTGCCGGCCACCTGGTAGTACTCCTTCGGCACGTGCGGCGCCCCCGACACGATGACCTGAACATCGGGGCGCCGCCGGACGACCTCGTCGGCGACCTCGAGAAAGGGCTGGAGCAGGCGGTGGACCTCCTGGGGCCTGGATCCCGGTAGCAGGCCAAGGATCGGCCTCTCCGGGTCCATCTCGAGGCCCGCAATCGCCTCCCTAGGCGTCTCCCAGCCCGGCAGGCGGTCCAGGAGCGGGTGACCCACGAAAACGGCTTCTACGCCGAATTCTCGCAGGAACGACTCCTCCTGGGGGAACACCACGGCCACGCCGGCGGCCTTCTCGGCCAGGATCCGCGCCCGGGCCGGCCGCCACGCCCAAAGCTGCGGCGCTACGTAGTAGAGCACCGGGATGCCGCGCCGGTGGGCTTCGGCGGTCAGCCAGAGATTGAAACCGGGGTAGTCGATGGGGATGACCAGGTCTGGTGGATCCTCGTCGAGAATGCGGCGAACCTGGCGGCGCAGGGCGATGAAGAAGGGCAAGCGTGAAACGACTTCGACGAACCCCATGACCACGAGTCGCTCGAAGTCGGTGATCGGGGTCACGCCGGCGTCGATCATCCGCGGGCCGGCAAGGCCGCTCAGCCGTGCGGCGGGAAATAGCCGGCGCAGCGCGCTCGCCAACCCGGCGCCGTGTAGGTCACCTGAAGCCTCGCCCGCCGATATGAAGATGCGGGGTTCAGACACGCGAGCCGAGATACCAGATGGCGATGATCACTACGGCGAGCAGGATTAACAGGGTTCGGGTAGGCAACCCCGATCGCTCGCGTGTGCCTTGCAGCTTCCGCTCACGCCTGACTCGAATCAAAGACATTCTGTTGGTGCCTCTCGATACGCTCGACGATATCCAATGCGACAGCCAGAGCGGTTCGTCCGTCCTCGGCGTTGACCGGTACAGGCGACTCGCCGCGGACGGCCTGGGCGAAGGCCTGGAGCTCGAGGCTGAGAGCGTCTCCGCCGTCGCCGCGCAGGCTGATATGCTCGACGAAGTCACTGAGTTGCGACACATCGTCGATACTCTGCGTCGGATCCTTGCGACGATAGAACTCGCCGGTCCCCTTGTCCAGATCGAGGCTCACGTAGCCGCTTGGCTGGAAGAAGCGGATCTTCCTTTGCCGTTGAATCGATACGCGGCTCGCTGTGATGTTGGCCACCGCTCCGCCGTCGAACTCGAGCCGCGCGTTGGCGATGTCGACCCTCGGACTCAGTACCGACACGCCCACAGCGCTCGCACTGGAGACCGAACCGTGCACCAGACTGAGGATCAGATCGATGTCGTGAATCATCAGATCGAGGACGACGGGGACATCGGTGCCGCGTCTTACGAAGGGGGCCAAGCGATGCGATTCAACAAAGAGCGGGTTGTCGAGATACGGCTCGCAGGCTCGCACCGCGCCGTTGAACCTCTCTATGTGACCCACCTGAATGATGCGTTGCCTTTCGGCCGCGACTCGTATGAGATCGTCCGCTTGTGCCGCTGTTGTGGTGATCGGCTTCTCGATCAACAGGTGGCAGTCGTTGTCGAGCGCCGCCATCCCCACGTCGAAGTGACTGCTTGTGGGCACGACGATCGTTGCAGCCTCGATGTCCTTGAGGAGTGACCCGAGATCGGGATAGGCACGCGTGCCGAGTTCGCCGGCGACGGATTTGGCGCGCTCGACATCGATGTCGTAGATCCCGACTAGCCGCGTTTCGTCAATCTCTTGCAGCAGCCGGGCGTGATGGAAGCCGAGGCTCCCAACTCCGAGTACTCCTACATCGACCGGATTCAACAGACCGTTAGACCGTGACCCCGCGCTCGCTCGACTCGATGAAGGCGATCAGCCGTTGGACTTCTTCGGCCGCTTTATCGCCGGACCGAACTTCCGCGATCGCTTCGCTGATGTTCTTGTCGGAGTTGAAGAGTACTCTGTATGCCCGCTTGAGCGCGAGCCGCGCCTCCTGCGACATGCCTCTTCTTTCGAGGCCGACCGTGTTCAACCCGTACAGCTTGAGTGGACTGCCGGCGGAGATCGTGTAGGGAGGCACGTCCTTGGAAACGCGGGAAGCTCCGCCGATAAACGCGTAGCATCCGATTCTGGCGAATTGGTGGATGGCCGTGAGGCCGCCCACCGAAGCGTATTCCTCTATGACCACGTGTCCGCCCATCTGGACGCCGTTCGCGACGATCACGTGATCGCCGATGCGAGCGTCGTGCGGAATGTGGGAATACGCCATGAGCAAGCAATTGCTACCAACCTGTGTCGAGCCCGAGGCGCGCGTCCCGCGGTTCAGCGTCGCACACTCTCGTATCGTGGTTCCGTCACCGACGATGAGAAGCGCGCCCTCGCCTTCGTACTTTAGGTCCTGCGGGTCGGTGCCGAGGGCCGCTCCCTTAGCGATGAAGCAATCGCGACCGACGCGCGTGTCTTTTTCGATGTAGGCATGCGGGCCGACGACCGTGCCCGGACCGAGGATCACGTTTGGGCCGATGATCGCGTACGGACCGACATCCACCCCGTTGGCGAGCTCCGCCTTTGGATCGACTATCGCGGTCGGGTGGATCCGCGGCGGCGCCTCGGGGCTTCGATCTGTCATTGTCTCCATCGTCATCTGTCCACCACACTTGCTTTCATTTCGGCCTCCGCCACCACCTGGCCATCCACGCGGCCGACGCCCTTCATGCGACAAACCGACCGGCGCATCTGCACCATCTCGAGCTCGAACTCGAGCTGGTCCCCCGGTGTGACCGGGCGCCTGAATTTGACTTTATCCAGCGACATGAAATATACGACTTTGTCCTGCGGATTCTCCACACTGTCCATCAGCAGGAGGCCACCGACCTGAGCCATGGCCTCGATGATGAGGACCCCGGGCATGATCGGGAGTCCCGGAAAGTGGCCGACGAAGAAAGGCTCGTTGATCGTGACGTTCTTGATCCCGACGATCCTGACGGCCTTTTCGTATTCGACGACCCGGTCGACGAGCAGGAACGGGTAGCGGTGAGGCAGTATCTCGAAAATCCGGGCGATATCCACCCGATGTTTCGACCTGTCACGCCTGGCCCGCTCCGCGATGGCACGTGCCAGAGCGATGTTACCGTGGTGGCCGGGGCGTTCGGCGACGATCTGCGCCTCGATGCGGTGGCCTATCAGTGCCAGGTCGCCCACCAGGTCGAGGATCTTGTGACGAACAAATTCATCATCGTACCTGAGCTCGACTCCGTCGTACAGGCCGTCGGCGGTGAGAACGACGGTGTTGCCGAGATCAGCGCCGAGGGCCAGGCCAATTGCCCTCAGTCTCTCCGCGTCATCGAAGAAACCGAATGTACGAGCCGGCGCGATTTCGCCGCAAAACGATTCCGGCGCGACCTCATAGGAAGCGTGCTGCCGCCCGATCATCGGGTGGTCGAACTCGATGGTCGCCGACAGAAGGAATCGGTCATCGGGAAGAACCGCGTACTTCGAGTCGCCCTCCTCCACCACGAAGGGTGCCGTGCACTTCCAAACCGTCGTTTCAGCCTCTTGCTCTTGCCGGCCGGCCCCGCTGAGGAGTTCCAAGAACGTGGCCGCGCTGCCGTCGCCTGCAGGCGGCTCCTCCGCGTTCAGCTCGACGAGCACGTTGTGGATCGGCGCGCCGGCAATCGCCGCCAGTAGATGCTCGACGGTGCGCACGCGGGCGCCGTCTTTCTCCAGCACCGTCCCCCGGTCCGTCTCGACGACATGGGCGACGCCGGCCGGGATCTCGGGAGACCCCTCGAGGTCGGATCTGCGAAAGACGATTCCGTGGCCGGCGGGGGCCGGGTTCATTGACATCTCGACGGCTTCGCCCGAGTGGAGGCCCTTGCCTTCCAGCTTGACCGTCTTCGACAGCGTGTATTGCATCAGAGCCTGTACTCCTGGTGTTGCGTTATCTCTCTTTTGTGTCTTCGTCGGAGCCCAACCTCTTCTCGATTCGGCTGAGCCGGCGCAGCAACTCGGGCAGCTTTAGAAAGGCCGCGCTGGCCCGCATCACCCCGGTGATCTGACGAGCCGGGGATCCGAACCACGTTTCGCCGGCCGGGATGTCGTGGCTCACGCCGGCCTGAGCCGCGACCTGCGCGCCGTCGCCGATGTTGAGGTGGCCGATGATGCCGACCTGCCCGGCGAGGGCGACGCCGTGTCCGAGGGTCGTGCTGCCGGCGATCCCTACCTGAGCGACGATGATGCAGTTGCGGCCTATCCGAACGTTGTGCGCGATGTGGACGAGGTTATCGATCTTGCTGCCGGCGCCGATCCGTGTCTCGCCCACAGACCCACGATCGATGCACACGTTTGCGCCGATCTCCACGTCGTCCTCGAGCACGCAGCCGCCCACTTGAGGGATCTTCCGATGCTCGTTCCCTTGGAACACGTACCCAAACCCGTCGACACCGATGCGACTTCCGCTGTGGATGATGCATCGGTCTCCGATTGCCGTGCCCCGATAGAGGCTGACCTGATCCTTGAGCTCGGCATCGGCGCCCAACTCGCAGAGCTCGCCGATGAAGCAGTGCGAGCCTACACAGACTCCGTCGCCCAACCTGGCGCCCGCACCGACTACCGAATAGGGACCGATTGACACGTTCGAGCCCAACTCGACGCCGTCGGCCACGATCGCCGTAGGGTCGACCCCGGCCTTCCTGGGCGCTTCCGGATAAAGGACCGACAGGGCGTCGGCAAGGGCCTGGTGCGCATCATCTACCCAAAGCACTGCCGACTCCTGCGGTAACTCCTTGACTTCACCCAGGTTACGGCCAACGATCACACCGGCGGCGCGAGTGGTCGCAAGATACGGGACGTATTTGCGCTGGGCAAGAAAACTCACGTCCTGAGGCCCCGCCGACTCCAGCGTCGCCGCACCCATCACCTCACGAGTGGGGTCGCCGATCAGCTCGGCATCGAGACGCTGGGCCAGCTGGCCCAATGTCAGGCTTATAGACATCTCACTCCTCAGGTCGCGTGCCCCGAACAGATCGAGGCGCCTACAGAAAGAGCGCCCACGGTGCCCGGGACCGGGGGCGCCAAACCGAAGTCCACTATCAACCCGTGGACCGGAAACGAACTAGTTCCCTGTTCCGCCCTCGGCGCCGGCCTGCGCCTGCAGGCGCGCGATGACCTGACTCGTGATGTCGAGCGTCGTATCGGCGTCGATCAGAGCGCCGGCCGCCGCATCGAAGATCATCGAGTAGCCCTCTTCCTGCCGTATCGACATCAGGACGTCTCGGATGCTCTCAAAGATCGGCTGGATCAGCTCCTGCTGGCGCTGCCCCGCCACCCGCTCCAGGTCGGCCGCGCGCTGCTGGTATTCCTGCTGCTTCAATCCTATCTCCTGCTGCCGCTGCTGGCGCGCGTCCGGAGACAGCATGACCTGCTGCTGATCGTAGGTCGACATCATATCCTGGAGCGAATCGTTCAACGCGCGGATCTCCGTTTGCCAGCGGGCCATGTCGCGGTCGAACGTCGCCTGCGCCTCTGCGGCGCCTGGAGCCTGGGCGATGATCTCTTGGGAATTGATGTAGGCCAGCTTGAGCGTCTGCCCCTGTGGCTCGCTGATGCCTTTGTAACCCAGCATAGCCAGGGTTGACGCCAACAGTACCGCACTCACTCTGTAACGCACCACGTTTACTCCTGTTCGTCTAGTCCATCTATGCCACGCTGATCAGAACACCTGTCCGAACCGGAAGTGTAGCTTCCATCCCGGGTTCGGTCGGCCAAAAATATCGCGCCGGTCGAATCCGTAGGCGTAATCGAGGCCCAGTGGGCCAACCGGAGTTATAACGCTCACACCGAAACCCGCTCCGCGCAACAGAGTCGTCGGATCCAGCGCGATCGCCGAATTCCACACGGCACCCGAGTCATAGAACGCGTTTACGAATATGTTGCCGCCCAGGTTCATGCCGATGTGACCGTACATGCCGAACCACGACTCGCCGACTCGGTCCAACTGATTGAATCCCGGCGTCCCCGTGGGCACGTGACCCTCGGGCGTGACCGTCAGCTCGTCGTAGCCACGCAATGGCGGACCGTACTGCACGCCGCCCATGTAGAAGCGTTCCAAGAAGAACGGGTTTCTGCCGAGGATCGCGCCTCCTTGCAGGCTCAGACCGACGGACAGGTCGATGCCCGTTTTCGTCGGGTCCGAGCGCAACTGCGCTACGGGCGTGAACCAGCTGCTCTCGAACGCAATCTTGCGGTACTCGCCGTCCCCTCCCAACGCGCCGCCGACGAACTCGAGCGATGCCGAGTTGCGGCTTCCGCGCGACGGGAAAAGCGGATGATTCCTCGTGTCGCGCACTATCGCGAACTCGATTGAACTGCGTGTCCCCACGTTGAGCAACTGACGCTGCGCCAGGTCGAGCAGGTCCTCGTTGGAGTCGTACTCGTCACGGAACAGCGAGTAGCGGACCGAGACACGGGTCCAGCGCGCGTCAAAGAACGGCGCGCCGACAACGAGGCTGCCGCCGACCTGTCTGCGCCTGCCGAGTCCGACGAAGCTGCCCTGATCGCGGGAATTGCGCAGCGCCACGCCGACCGACTTCCGGCTACCGAAAATCGCCGGGTCGGTGTACGAAACCTCGATGTCGTTGGTCCGAGTTCCAAACACCCAGCGGAAGCGGCCCTGCTTCGCCTGGCCGAACAGGTTCGGTTGCTCGTATCCTATGAAGCCTGCCGCCCCTGCCGCCGGCGAGAGCGAGGCGCCGAAGTTGATGTTGCCTGTCTGCCGTTCCTGGACCTTGAAGGTGACGTTGATGTTGCCGTCGTCGTCGGGTCGCACGCCCAGCGCCTCGTTGGGCGGGAGCGGCTCGAAGAAGCCGAGTCCCTGAATGGTCTGGTAACTATTGACGATTCTTTCGTCGCCGTACACGTCACCCGGTAGCAGAACCAGGCGTTCTCTGATGATCCGCTCGTGAGTCGTGGTGTTCCCGATGATGTTCACGAGTTGTACGTAGGCCTGCTCGTTCTCCGTGATCCGCCACTTGAGGCCGACTCTCGGGTTCCCGTCATCGCCGTCGGGGAGCCGCTCGACGATGGGCTCGACCTCGGCGTAGAGGTAACCGGAGTTCCGGTACATCTGCCGGACCTCCTCGGTCGCCTCGGCCCAGACGTGCGTGTCAAAGACGGGGTCGCCGACCTGGGGGGCACTGCCGATCAGGGGCATCCGCGACAGCAGAGACCTGCTGCTCGGGTTGAAGCGAAGCTGGAGGACGGCCGTCGGGTACCAGCTGTTGCCTTCCACCGAGAAGCTTCCGATACGATACTGACGGCCCTCATCGACAAGAATGATGAGTTTGGTCTTCCCCGTCTGCTCATCGACGATCATCGAGTCGCCGATCACGTGGAAATCGAGGTAGCCGTTCTTGCCGTAAAACTCGACGAGG
Source organism: Gemmatimonadota bacterium (assembly GCA_039588075.1). GTDB lineage: Bacteria > Gemmatimonadota > Gemmatimonadetes > Palauibacterales > KS3-K002 > JBDHAL01. Next base: position 7,854 of record JBDHAL010000024.1, read on the forward strand.
TTGACTTCCAGGTCCTCCTCCAACTGCCCTTCCCTGAACTCGCCGGTCTGCCACCACCAGAAGCCCTCCGGGCGGCTGGTCATCGCGCCGACGATGTCGTAATCGCTGAAGGCGCTGTTACCCTCGAACTCGACCGCGGCGACGACGAGCCGGCGGCCCGACCGCACATCAAAGACGAGGCGATACTCGCCGGGTCGGTTGGTCGGAACCAGCGTCGTGTCTATTGCCGCCCGCACGTATCCCTTCTTGGAGAGTTGGGCGCGAATGTGGTAGATGGCCGAGTAGACGGCCGAGTAGTCGAGTGCGGCGTTGGCCTCGAGGCCGGCGGTGTCGCGGATAGCGCCACCATCGACGTGTTGCGACCCCTGGAACGCGATGCCGGCGATGAACGGTTGCTCGATGACTTCGACGACCAGCGTGGCCGGCTCAGTACCGACCGCGAAGACCCGGACGTCGAGGTACTGCCCCGTTCCATAGAGTCGCTGGAGGCCACGCTGGATGTGCCGGCTGGTGACCACGTCGCCGGGCCTAACGCCCAGATCGGAAAGGATGACCGGCGTGGCGACGCGAACGTTTCCCCTCACAACTATGGAGTCGACCCGGACACCAGCAGTCTCCTGCTGCTGCCCCGACATGGGTGCGGCCCTCGCAATCAGCGTAACGAGGGCCGCGATCAGCCAGAATCGAATGTTCGGCCTCACGTCGTAAACGAAGATGAAGAGAGGACCCTGAACACCAGGTGCTCACCGTCTTCCGCCACGTCGACTTCGATGGTGTCACCGGGAGCCAGTTCCGCCATCAGTATCTTCTCTGAGAGCGGGTCCTCCAAATAACGCTGTATCGCTCGTCTGAGCGGGCGAGCACCGTATGTCGCGTCAAAGCCATGCTCCACCAGGAACTCGACCGCCGGGTCCGTCAGTTGGAGCTTGAACGATTCCTCCTCGAGACGCGCGCGAACGTCCCTCATCAGGACCTCGACGATCTCTCTTATGTGGTCCTTGTTGAGCGGGTGGAAGACGATGACGTCGTCGAGTCGGTTGAGGAACTCGGTGTTGAACACGCGTTGGATCTCATCTTTGACCCGCTCCGCCATGTCTTCGTAGGTGGCCTGGCCATCGACCTGGTGGAAGCCGACGCCGCCGCCCTTGACGATGTCCCGCGCACCCACGTTGGAAGTCATGATCAGAATCGTGTTCTTGAAATCGATGACGCGGCCGTAGTTGTCGGTGATCCGCCCGTCATCGAGAATCTGCAGCAGGATGTTGAAGACGTCCGGGTGTGCCTTCTCGATCTCGTCGAAGAGGACAACACTGTAAGGCTTGTGCCGAACGGCCTTGGTGAGCGCGCCGCTGTCCTCGTAGCCCACGTAGCCGGGAGGCGCTCCGATCAAACGGCTAACCGAGAACTTCTCCATGTACTCGGACATGTCGACCCGGACGAGGGCGGTCTCATCGGCAAACAGGAAGCGGGCCAGGGCGCGCGCCAGCTCTGTCTTACCGACGCCGGTTGGGCCGCTGAAGATGAAGGAGCCGATCGGCCGGTTCGGATCCTTGAGCCCGGCCCGGCTGCGACGAATGGCGCGGCTGATGCCGGTGATGGCCTCATGTTGCCCAACGACCTGTTTGTGGAGCTCTTCCTCCATGTGCATCAGGCGGTCGGTCTCGCCTTCCTGCAATCGGCTGACCGGTATCCCCGTCCAGCGCGAGACGATGAAGGCCGTGTCGTCCTCGGTGATGCCGGGACGGAAGGTGCGGCGTTCCTTTTCCCATTCTTCCCGGCGGCGCCGGATCTCCGACTGGAGATCGCGCTCCTTGTCGCGTAGCTCGGCGGCCTTCTCGAAGTCCTGGTCGCGGATCGCTTCGTCCTTGCGCTCGCCGATTTCCTTGAGGTCCTCCTGGAGATCCGCGACTTCGGGCGGCGGCACCTGTGTGGAGAGATGGACCCGCGCGCAAGCTTCGTCGATCACGTCGATCGCCTTGTCGGGAAGGTGCCGATCGGTGATGTAGCGATCGGACAGCTTTGCCGCGGATACCAGGGTCTCCAGCGGCAGCGTGACCTTGTGATGGTCCTCGTAGCGCTTTTTAAGGCCCTGAAGGATGTCGATAGTCTCATCGATGGTCGGTGGTTCGACCATCACTGTCTGGAAGCGGCGTTCGAGGGCGCCGTCTTTCTCTATGTACTTGCGGTACTCGTTCAGCGTGGAAGCGCCGATGCACTGCAGCTCGCCACGCGCCAGCGACGGCTTCAGCATGTTCGAGGCATCGATGGCGCCTTCCGCCGCCCCGGCGCCGACCAGAGTGTGCACCTCATCGATGAACAGAATGACGTCGCGGTTCTGGGCGATCTCGTTCATCACGGCTTTGAGTCGTTCCTCGAACTGGCCGCGGTACTTGGTACCGGCGATGACAGCGGCCATGTCCAGCGCCAGGACCCGGTGACCTTTGAGACTGTCAGCCACCTCGCCTCGGGCGATCAGCTGCGCGAGCCCCTCCACGATCGCCGTCTTACCGACGCCCGGCTCGCCTATCAGCACGGGGTTGTTCTTCTTGCGACGCGAGAGGATTTCCATCACGCGCTCGATTTCCTTCTCGCGCCCGATCGTCGGATCGAGCTCGCCGCTGCGCGCCAGCTCGGTGAGGTCACGGCAGAAATGATCGAGCGCCGGGGTCTTCGACTTCTTCTCTTTCGGGCTGCCGCCGCCCGCCGCCGCCGGGCCGGGGCTCGGCATTTCCGTCCCCAGCAGTTTGAGGGTCTGTTCGCGGGCCGATTCCAATGTCACGCCTAACGACTCCAGCACCTGGGCCGCGACACCCTTTTCTTCTCTGAGGAGCCCGAGCAGCAGGTGCTCGGTGCCGACATAGCTGTGGTTGAGCTCGCGCGCCTCCGCCACCGCGAACTCGAGCACCTTCTTCGCCCGAGACGTGTAGGGCAGCTCCCCCATGGTCGCGCCGGCCTTGCCCTTGCGAACCTGCTCCTCGGTCCGTTCCTGTACCTGGTCGAGGTCGACGTTCAGGTTCATCAGCACGGCGGCTGCGACACCTTCACCCTCCCTGATCAGACCGAGCAGGATGTGCTCGGTCCCGACGTAGTCGTGTTGGAGGCGGATGGCTTCCTCGCGAGCCATTGCCAGGACTTTGCGAACCCTGTCGGTGAAATTGTAGTTCATTAGACCCTCGTCACACCCGATATCATTGCCGCCCCCCGGAAAACTCGTTCGTCCTATTCCTGGCTGGAGGGATCGACCTCCGCCAGTGCTAATCGTACGAAGCCTGCGCGCTGAATGTCCAACTCGCCAGACGAGAGGGCACCCTCGCTGGCTTCTTCGAGATGGGCGTTCTGCGCAAAGATCATTATCTTATTGAGCACGTATACACTGGGTCCCGCGAGAAGTTTCAGCGAGAGGCCCAATCTGACGCCGGATAGCAGGTTCATCATCTCGTCGAACCCGAGACTGCGGGCATGGGACAGCAGCCCGTAGGCCCTCCAGACCTTGTCTTCGATGACGGTGGGAGCGTCACGCAGGAGAACGGTACGTGCCTGTCGCTCGTACTCGATCACCTGGCCGACGATCTTCTGGAGGTGGTCGATGAGGTCTTCTTCGCTCTTGCCGAGCGTGGTCTGGTTCGACACCTGGAACAGGTTGCCAATGACCTCGGAGCCCTCGCCGTAGAGTCCCCTGAATGTGAGGCCGACCTGCGATATACCCTGCAGGACCTTGTTGATCTCCTTGGTCAACACGAGACCCGGCAGGTGAATCAGCACCGAGCCGCGAAGGCCGGTCCCGCAGTTGGTGGGGCAAGACGTCAAATGCCCAAACTCGTGGTGAAAGGCGTAGGCCAGCTCGGCGCCCAGCTCTTCGTCCAGGCTATCGACGTGGCGCCAGGTCTCCTGCGGACTGAAGCCGCTGCTCAGGCTCTGCAACCGCAGATGATCCTCCTCGTTGATCATCAGCCCGATAGGCTCGTGGAGCGAAGCGACGAGCGCGGCCGAAGAGGGAGACTCACCCTCGGACTCGCCGATCAGTTCGCGGCTCACGAGGTGGCGTTCGAGGAGCAGTTGCTGCGACCGGCGGTCCAGTTCCTCGACCTCGGCCATGATCGCGTTGCCGAGGTGGGAGGTTCGTTCGAGAACGTCCCGCACCGCACCGAGGATTGCCGCGCGGTCCGCCGCTCGGGCGCGGACCGAGAAGGGGTAGCCCTGCAGGTTTCTGGCGATTCGTACCCGGGTCGATAGTACGATGTCGCTGTGAGGCCCGCTGGCGTCCAGCCAGTTGAGCCCGAACTCGGGCATCGTCCGCAGATCCAAGCGGTTCATACGTCTATCGCCGTTTCGATCTCACGTATCTCATCGCGAATCATCGCCGCTCGCTCGAAGTCTTCCGCTTCCACCGCTCTCTGGAGCTTCCGCCGCAGCCCGCTGAGCCGCGCCGCCAGGTCGGCCGCCTCCGAGGCCGGCGGTACGTACACCTTGCCCAGGTGCTGTGTCGAGCCATGGATCCTTCGCAGGATGGCTCTCAACTGCGTCTCGTAGATCGAATAACAATGCGGGCAACCCAGCCGGCCGGTCCGCCGGAAATCGTCCACCGTGGTATGGCAGTAGCTGCAGGGCCCGGCAAGGCCCGCTTCATCTTCCGCCACCGCACCCTGCCCCATCTGCGCCAGGAAATCAGTCAGCGGGAGGTTCTTGCCTCCGCTCGCCGCATCCAGACCCTTTTCGGCCGCGCAGGCGGGACACAGATGAACCGTCGTCATCTCGTTGTCCACGATCTGTGTCAGGTGGACTTCCGCATCGTTGTTCTTGCAGTTATCGCAGAGCATCTATCTAAGGGATCGCCTCGTGATCTGCCAACAGAGAAACCGGCTGCAGACGGCCGTCATGCAGCCACAGAACCCGGTCCGCCCGGCGCGCGAACTCCCGGTTGTGAGTGACCAGCACCACGGCAAAGTCGCGCTCGTCCCTGAGCCGGAAGAAGAGGTCGTGGAGCCCATCGGCCGTCTGGTTATCCAGATTACCGGAAGGCTCGTCCGCCAGGAGGACCAGAGGGTCGTTTGCCAACGCCCGGGCCACCGCCACCCGCTGTCTCTCGCCGCCGGACAGCTGGTGCGGCTTGTGCTTGCCGCGCTGCAGCAATCCAACGGCGCCGAGGAGGGCCTGGGCCCGATCGCGGGCCTCCGGCCTGTCCACCCCACCAATCAATACGGGCATCATAATATTCTCAAGCGCAGTGAACTCCCGCAACAGGTGGTGGAACTGGAAAACGAAGCCAATACGGCGGTTACGAGTTTCGGCCAGCTGCTGTTCATCGAGCTGCGACAGGCGCTCGTTCTCGAGGAGGACCTCCCCAGCGGTGGGCTGGTCGAGGCCACCGAGGATATGGAGAAGCGTGCTTTTACCAGCGCCGCTCGCCCCGACGACCGCCACCACCTCGCCCACCTGTACATCTAGGTCGACACCTTTGAGTATCGGGAGTTCCGACCCATCTGAGTCGGTGAAGGATTTGTGCAGGCTTTGGGCCGCCAAGGCCGGCCTCAGGGGTGCGATCGCGCCGGCCGGCGCCGGTTGGCTATTCATGTCGAATCGCCTCCACCGGCATGAGGCGGGCGGCCTGGCGCGAGGGGTATATCGTCGCCGTGAACGAGATCAAGATGCTGACCACAACTATTAGGCCCAAGTCGACTGGGTTCAGCGTGATGGGGATCTCGCTGATGATGTAGACGTCTCCGGGCAGCGAAATGAGCCCGAAGTAGTCGATCGCCCAGCTCAAACCGAGCCCGCCCAGCAGTCCGAGGAAGGTCCCCGCTATGCCGATGATCAGGCCCTGCAGCATGAAGACCTTGAGGATTCTGCTGGAGGTCAGGCCCATCGAGCGCAGGATCCCAATCTCTCTCGTCTTGTCGGCCACCACCATGATGAGCGTCGAGACGATGTTGAACGCCGCGACCAGGACGATCAAGGCGAGGACCAACGCCATCCCCATCTTCTCGAGCTTGAGCGCGGAGAAGAGCCCCTCATTCATCGTCTCCCAGTCGCGAAGCGTGTGGGGGTAACCGAGTTCAGCCTCCAGCCGGTCCGCGACCTCGTTGGCTTCCCAAGGGTCCTTCACCCACGTCGCCAGGCCGGTCACGTCACCACCCATACCCAGCAGCTCCTGGGCATCGGACAGCGCCACGTAGCCCATCTGGTTGTCGTACTCGAACATGCCGCTTCTGAAGAACCCGACGACCTCGAACTTCTTGAACTTGGGGATGAACCCCGCCGCCGTTAGCTCGGCTCCCTGACCGGATACCAGGCTGACGGTGTCTCCGGGATACACCAACAGCCGCTCTCCCAATCGGAAGCCCAGCACCATGCCCGGCAGTCCTGAAGACGTACTGTCGAACTGCCACGCGCCGACCACCAGCTGATCCGACAGCAATTCCGTCGCCCCAGGCGTGATGCCGCGTAGGGCCACACCCTGCTGGTAGTCCACGTTCTCGAAAATGAGCGCTTCCGTGTAGATGAACGGCTCGGCCAGGGTCACATCGGAGTCTTCTCGGATCAGCTCGAGCGGACCCTCCCAGTTCTCCAGCCTCAGGCCCTCACCGAACGTGAAGACATAGACGTGGGGGTTGGTGCCGAGGATTCGGTCGCGCACCTCGCGCTGCAGGCCGGACATCACACCGATCACGACGATCAAGGCCATGACACCGACGCAGATTCCACCGATCGCGATGATCGTGATCAGGTTCAGGAACCGAGACGAGCTACGCGCCGAAAGGTACCGCGACGCCAGATACAACTCGAACGACTTCATCTCACTCGGGCCTCAGCGTCGGGAACAGAATCACCTCGCGGATCGAAGCGCAGTCGGTCAGTATCATCACTAGCCGGTCTACGCCTAATCCCATGCCGCCAGTCGGCGGCATGCCGTACTCCAATGCTGATATGTAGTCGTCGTCCACCTGGTGCGCTTCCTCCCAACCCTCCTCTTCCCGCATCCGGACTTGCGACTCGAAACGCTCCCGCTGCTCAAACGGATCGTTAAGCTCGCTGAACGCGTTGGCGATTTCGCGGCCACCCACAAAAACCTCGAACCGCTCGGTCAATCGCTCGTCGCCGTTACGCTTGTGCTTGGCCAGCGGGCTCAACTCGACCGGGTAATCGTAGATGATCACCGGACCGGTGAGTTCGTCTTCCACCAGCGCCTTGAAGAGACCATCGAGCAGTGCCGTACGACCCTTCTTGTCGGCGTCCTCCACACCGGCATCGAACGCCGCCTGCCGAAGCCCGTCACCCTCGAGTTCCGCCTCGCGCAGCTTGCCGTGCCGTTCCAACGCCTCGTACCAGGCCAGCCGCGGCCAGGGCGGCTTGAAGTCCAAATCGTCGCCCTCATACGTCAGCTTCGCCGAGCCCGTCACCTCGACCACGACGTGATGAACCAGTGCCTCCGTCAGCTCCATCATGTCCTGGTAATCGGCATAGGCTTGATAGAGCTCCAGCATGGTGAACTCGGGATTGTGCGTGCGGTCGATCCCTTCGTTTCGAAAGACTTTACCGATCTCGTACACACGGTCCAGGCCGCCGACGATCAGTCTCTTCAGGTACAGTTCGTCGGCGATGCGAAGGTAGAGGTTCGTCTCGAGCGCCCGATGATAGGTGACGAACGGCTGGGCCGTCGCTCCACCGTAGATCGGCTGCAGGATCGGCGTCTCAACCGAGAGGAAGCCGCGCTCTTCCAAGAATCGCCGCATCTCCTGCACGGCGCGCGCTCGCGCGACGAACAGGTCGCGAACCTCGGGGTGGACGGCCAGGTCGGCGTAGCGCTGCCTGTAGCGGCTCTCCACCTCGGCGAACCCGCCGTGCACCACCACTTCGCCCGACTCGTCGGTCTCCTCTTTCCCATACGGCAGTGGCCGGGCCGTCTTGGCTAGCAGCTCCAGCTCATCGGCCCGCAGCGTGATCTCACCCGTCCGGGTACGGAAGACCTGGCCCTCGACGCCGATCCAGTCGCCCAGGTCGAGCAGCTCGACCAGCTCGTACGCCGCCTCACCGAGCGCGTCTTTGCGAAAGTAGACCTGGATCTTTCCCGCCAGGTCCTCCAGGTGGGCGAACGTGGTCTTGCCGTGCGGCCGTAGCGAGCGCACGCGCCCTGCGAGCCTGCACGGGGCCGTACTCTCGTCGTCCGAGTCGAGTGACTCGAATGCACGTTTCGCCGACTCGGTCGTTGCCGTCGGCTCGTACCGGTAGGCATACGGGTCCACTCCAAGCTCGCGAAGCCTCTTCAGCTTCTCGCGCCGCGCCTGTACTACGTGACCCGCCTCTCCGGGTTCCGTCATTCCGCTTGCGCCCCGTGTCGCTTCAGGTAGCCGATTATGAACGGGTCAATGCCACCCTGCATGACCCGCTGCACGTCCGACTGCTCGATGTTCGTGCGGTGGTCCTTCACCATCGTATACGGCTGGAAGACGTAGGAGCGGATCTGGTTGCCCCACGCGATCTCGGTCTTCGACTCCTCGATCTTCTCCCGCTTTTTTCGCCGTTCCTCCATCTCCCGCTCGTAGAGCGCCGCCCTCAACATCTTCATCGCCGTCGTCTTGTTGCGATGCTGGCTTCGCTCCTGCTGGCAAGAGACGACGACTCCGCTTGGCGTGTGCGTGATACGCACGGCGGAGTCGGTCTTGTTCACATGCTGACCACCCGCGCCCGACGCGCGGTACGTATCGATTCGAAGGTCTTCCGGCCTCACCTCGACCTCCACCGCATCATCGACCACCGGATAGACGAAGACCGAAGCGAATGAGGTATGCCGTCGAGCCTGCTGGTCGAAAGGAGATATTCGAACCAGCCTGTGAACGCCCTTCTCGGCCTGGAGGTAGCCGTAGGCATGCGGCCCGCGGATCTCGAGCGTCACCGACTTGATGCCGGCCTCTTCGGCCGGGACCATGTCGAGGACGGCCGCCTCGAAACCGTGCGACTCCGCCCAGCGCGTATACATACGCATGAGCATCTCCGCCCAGTCCTGCGAGTCGGTCCCGCCCGCTCCGGGATGTATTGTCAGGAGAGCGTCTCGTACGGCGTCCGCACCGCGCAGCATGTTGCGGAACTCCAGCTCTTCCACCTCACCCGCCAGCTGCTCCACTTCGGTGCGGAACTCGTCTTCCATCCCCGGCTCACCCTCGGCCTCGATGAGCTCGCCGAGCTCCACCAGGTCACTCGCCCGCTGATCCGCCGCTTCCCACCCCTCGACCCAGTTCTTCAGCTCCGTTATCTCACGCATCACGGCTCGCGCCGCTTCCGCATCGTCCCAAAACCCGGGCGACACGGTCTTCGCCTCCAGCTCCGAGACTCGAGCCTGCTTTGCGGTTATGTCAAAGATACCTCCTCAGCTCCGCGATGCGCTCTCTGAGCTGCTTCAGTACACCGAGTTCTGTCACCACGGCCATGGAGTCACCTCGTTCCCGAGAATCTACTGGTAATGGCGGCCCTAACTGTAGCCACCACAAACAAATAAGGCCGCCCTACCGGACGGCCCCTGGTCGTCTTTTCGGCTGGCCTGAAATGTATCCGAGGCCCGCCACGGCGGCAACCACGTTCGACGTTCGACGTTCGGGTTGGAGGTGGACAGCGGACAGCCGACAGCCGACAGCCGACGTCTAAGTATTGTTGGGCTCCCGACGCCCGACGCCCGAATCGCGACGTTCAGCTATGGGCCGCGGCTGGCGGTCTTGGAGGTCGAAATCCGGACGTCGGGCGTGGGACGTCCAACAATACTTAGAAGTCGGCTGTCGAATGTCGGCTGTCGGTTGTCCCTATAATACCCCTAAAAGACCTTCTTTCCTTTGGCGAGAATCTCATTCAGCGCGTCTCTGAAGTAGGGCGTACTACGCGCCACGTCGAGGCCTACCTGGTCGACGAACTCCTGCCACGACTTCTTGAGCTCCTCTTGGAAGAGCTCTTTGAGACGCCCCTCTCTGAGACCGAGTTCCTGGCGTTCGGGATGGTAGGCGGCGACATCGGAGATCAGTGCTCTGGCCAGGCGCCGGGCGCGGGCGTCCGGGTCGGGCTGCCCGAAAGAACGCGAGGACGGCTCGTCGCCGGTCTTTGCGGGCGGGGGCGGTGGCGGTGCGACGGGAGGAGGCGTGGGTGGCGCCGGCGCCGCTTGTGGCGGTCGAGGAGCCATGGGAGATCCCGCCCCGATGGCGGGGGCCTCCGGCGCCGCCGAGGCGGCGGCTGGCTCCGGCGCGGCCACGGGAGCGGCGACCGCCGCGGGTGCGGCTGAATGCTTGTCTCCGGCGCCGACCTCAAAAACACCCCCGCACACCGAGCAGCGGGCTCGTACGCCTTCTGCCGGGACCTTGCGCGGGTCTACTCTAAAAACAGTCTTGCACTGCGGGCAGGAGACGTTCATGGCGCTTCCTTGTCAGCTTCAGTTGATTCGTGGGCGGCTGCGGCGACGCGTGTGTCACGCTGGCCGTGGCGCCGATCGACCACGAAGATCGAGCCCTGCTTTGTCTTCGCGTAGGCCTTCATCTCGGTTGCCAACTCGCCGACCTGTGCCGTGTGCGAGAAGGTACGTTCGTGGTTGGTCACTATTCCGATCGATAGCGTCATCAGCGGGATGCGGTGCAGCTGACCCCTTCTGTCCTTGCCCCAGAAGAAACCGGCCTTTCGATCTTCCTCCGAGTACTGAAACGGTATCAGCGTGTCGAAGATCGAGATGACCTCGCGACAGCACGTCTCGAAGATGTCGAGCGACACGTTGAAGATGAAGTCGTCGCCGCCTATGTGCCCGATGAAGCCGCCCGGAGCGAACGCCTTCACCACATCGCGAAGGATCTTTGACACCAGGAGGATCACTCGATCGCCGTGCGTGTAGCCGTATCGATCGTTGAACTCCTTGAAATGATCGATATCGGCGTAACAGACTGCAAAGTTTTCGTACGCCTTCAAGCGCGCCGATATGTCACGCTCGATCATCGCCGTTCCCGGCAACCGCGTCGTCGGGTGTACACCCACGTCCCGCTCGGCCCGCTGAACCACCGTCGTCACACGCAGAAGCTTTTCCCGCTCATCCATGTTCTGCTTCAAGAAATCGTCCGCCCCGGCCTCCAGGATGCGGTCGATCACATCCAGGTCGGCCCGCTCCTGCCAGACGATCACCGGAACGATGGCGCTGAACGGGTCCGACCTCAGCGTCTTGATCAGGTCGCAGATCTCCTCGATATCACCGTCGCCGTCCAGAACCACCAGCGATGGATGGCTTCGGTTCACCATGGCCAGCACGTCGCGCGCCCCTCGCGGCGTCACGAGCTTCGTCCCCCGCTCCTCCACATGGCCCTGCAGGGCCTGCGGAGCGTGGGTGGCGGCTGAGGAGTAGAATACTATGACTGGTGGTAGCGGCATGAGTGCCTAGTCGAATGTCCTCCCAAAATACGTCCCGCTGAACTTACACGAGCGCCAACACGGCGTCAATTTGACACTTGCAAGATCTGGACCCCACCCCGGCCCTCATCCCGACAGCACCAGGTCCAGCTCCCCGGCCTCCCTATCCACTTTCATCACCTGCACTTTCACCCGGTCGCCCAGTCGAAATCGCCGCTTCTTCACCTCACCCACCAGCGCGTATTGGTCCTCTTCGAAGTGGTAATAGTCATCCTCCAATTGGCTTACGTGCACAAGTCCCTCGGCGAGCACGTCGTCCAGCATGACGAAGAGCCCGTAAGATGTAACTCCGCTTACGGTCCCCGAAAACTCGTCCCCCAGGTGCCGCTCCATGTACTCCATCTTCTTCAGCTCCACCGACTCGCGCTCCGCTTCCATAGCCTGGCGTTCACGCATCGAAGCCTGTCGCGCCACGGCGTCAAGCTGCTCGTCGAGGTGGGCTGGGACGGTTTTGCCTTCAACGAGCGCCGAGCGAACGATTCTGTGAATCGCCAGATCGGGGTAGCGTCGGATCGGCGAAGTGAAGTGCGAGTAGGCGAGCGATCCCAGGCCAAAGTGTGCTTTGTGGTCGGCGGAGTAAAGAGCCTGCTTCATGCTGCGGAGCACCAGAGTCGAGACCAGGGATTCTTCGGGCTTTCCCTCCACCTGGGCGAGCAACTTCTGGAGCGCGGCGGGAGAGCGAAGGACGCTCTCGGGCAGCTTGAGGCCGAAACCGGTGACGAACTCCCGCAGCCGCCCGAGACGGTCCGGGTCGGGCGGCTCATGAATCCTGTAGATGAAGGGCAGCTTCTTCTTTTTGGCCGCGGCTGCGACGGACTCGTTGGCGAGGATCATGAACTCTTCGATCAGCCGGTGAGTGTCGAGGCGCATGAGCCGTTGAATCTGGGTGGGTTCGCCGGCGGCATTCACGATGACACGTGCCTCGGGCAGATCGAAATCGAGGCCGCCCCGTTCCTGTCGTCGCGCCCGCAGGCGAGCGGCGAGGTCGCGTAACTGGAGAAGCGCCGAAGCGAGTTCGCTCTCCGCCGAGCGCCCTGCGTCGATTATCTCCTGGGCTTCTTCATAACTGAGCGCGTGCCGGCTGCGAATCACGCTGGGCGCGAAATCGACCGACAGGACATCCGCATTGGAGTCCATGACCAGGATGACCGAGAGCGTGAGCCTCTCGTGGTCGGCCTTGAGAGAGCAGATGTCACCAGAAAGGACCTCGGGCAACATCGGCAGGACGCGGTCGACCAGGTAAACGCTGGTGCCGCGCTGCAACGCTTCCCTATCGATCCCCGACCCTTCAGTAACGAAATGGGAGACGTCGGCGATGTGGATGCCGACTCGCCAGCGGTTCTTTTTGAGGGCTTCAATGGAGAGCGCGTCGTCGTGATCCTTCGCGTCCGCCGGGTCGATGGTGAAGGCCAGCAGATCACGGAAGTCCTGGCGCCCCTTCAGGTCGGCCGGGCGCGGCTGCTTACGAGCCAATCGCTCGGCCTGCTCGATCACATCCGGCGGGAACTCTGTGGGTAGCTCGTGGGAGTGCACGATCGCGAGCACGTCGACGCCGGGGTCGCCCACGCGACCCAATACTTCCGTTACCTCGCCGACCGGGTCGTGATGGTCGCTTCCCCAATCGACGATTCGCGCAACGGTCAGCTCGCCATCGCGGGCCTCAGCTTCGTTGCCGCGGGGCACGAACACGTCCCGGTGAAGCGTGCCGGCGCCGGGGACGATGTACCCGAAGCGTCCCGAGCGGTGGTAGATTCCCACCACCGTAGTGCG
>JBDHAL010000025.1:0-20854 GCA_039588075.1 Gemmatimonadota bacterium
ACGTTCTTGAGCCCCTTGTAGATGAAGCTCAGGACCAGCATCATCGTGACCAGGCCCGCCAGGTACGGCGCCTGCTTGCGCACTCTCTCGGCCGGATCGTCCCTGGCCAGGATCGTTCGCCTCAGATAGACGAACATCACAAACGCCAGGGTACCTCCGGCCAGCGGCGAGATCACCCAGCTCGCCGCGATCCGCAGGACGGTCATCCAACTGATGTGAGAGATACCGGCCGCCAGAACGCCGAAGCCCACAACCGCGCCGACGATGGAGTGGGTCGTGGAGACGGGAAGGCCGTAGGTCGTTGCGAGTTGAAGCCAGATCCCGGCGGCGAGCAGAGCGGCGACCATGCCCAGCATGAGCAGCAGCGGCCCATCGGCGCCGAACTGGCCAGCGGATGAGAAGACCTCCGTGTCGACGATCCCGCTGCGAACGGTCTTGGTGACGCGCGAACCGACGAGAAGTGCGCCTCCGAACTCGAAGATCGCGGCGACGACGACCGCACCGGTGAGCGTAAGAGCGCCGGACCCCACCGACGTGCCCATAGCGTTGGCAACATCATTGGCCCCAATGTTCCACGCCATGTAGAAACCGGCGATCAGGGCGACGATCAGAATGACCGTTGTGAGGGTCATCTGTTATCCGATCCGGAATTGTGTGGCAGTGTGTGCCGGTGTCAGGAACGTGCGAGCATTAAGCGCAACATGTCACCGGAGTTCTCCGCATGGTCTGCAACGTCTCCCAATACCTCGACGATGTGCACCCACTGGAAGACGCTAATTGGGTCGAGCTCGTCCTCGTGTTGAAACACCAGGGCGCTGAACTCGGCCTGAAGCTTGTCCGCCTCCCACTCGGCGTGGTTCACCTTGGCCACCATCTCGAGGACCTTGTCCACTTCCGGGCCGGCGAACGACGAAGCGGCGAGATTCGTCATCCCGCGTGCGGCATGGAACAGATCATCAGCAGCGGCCACAACCTGGTCCACGACAGCCAGCAGCTTCGGCTCCAGTTCCGGTATGATCTTCGGGGTCCGCATCTTCAGGATCACAGCGAGGTCCTCCACCGCGTCGGCGATCCCGTCCTGCTCTTTGACATAGTTGAGAACGTCCCCTCGATTGACCGGGAGAAACACAGACTTCGGCATGTGATCCCGCACCGCAGCCTTCGTCTCGTCCGCCTTGTGCTCCTTCTTGCAGATCTCGTCATGCAGCTCGTTAAGACGGGATTGGTCGCCGGCCAGAAAGGCCGCGATCAGCGGACGTAATAGCTGCACCGTTTCCTGGACCCGGCCCGTGTGCGTCACCAGCAGCCCGAAGGGCGACTTCGCAAACAGCTTGATTAAACCGCGCATGATCAACTACTCCTGAATGCCGTAGAAGCGGCACGCGTTCTGGTACGTCACTTCCGCAATTACATCCGGGCCCTCTCCCCGAATCTCCGCCACGCGGCGCACCACGTGCTCTACATAAGACGGTTCGTTCCGGCGCCCGCGCATCGGCACGGGAGCCAGATACGGACTATCGGTCTCCACCAACAGGCGATCCCCCGGCACAAGCTTCACCCGGGCCGTGTCTCCAAAGCTCTTGAACGTCGCGATCCCGGAGAACGAAACATACCAGCCCGAGTCGAGGCCCGCTCGAAGCAGGTCCTTTCCGCCGGTGAAGCAGTGCAATACACCGACGACGCGGCCGGCGAACTCGCGCACGATCTCGGCCACCACGTCGTCCGTCTCCCGGGAATGAACGACCACGGGCAAGCCGAGCCGCTCCGCCACCTCGAGCTGGGAACGGAAGGCCTCTACCTGGGCCTCACGCGGCGCGTTGTCGTAGTAAAAGTCGAGTCCCGTCTCGCCGATGGCTACGACGAGTTCGGAGCGGGCCAGCCGCTCGATCTCGTCGAGGGCTTCCGGCGTGCAGAGGTTCGCCTCGTGGGGATGCATCCCCGCCGTCGCCCGCAGCCGCGGCCGCGAAGCGGTTCGGGCCAGCTCGACCGCGTAGCGGGCGTCCTCGATGTTGCTCGCGACAGATGTAACGGACTCGACGCCCGCATCGGCCGCGCGAGCGAGTACATCCTCGAGCTCGTCGGCGAAGCTCGGGTCGGTCAGGTGTGCGTGTGAGTCGAAGAGCCTCACCCGTCTGCGCGGGCTGCCGCCACCTTTCGCCGGTCGGTCTTGCTCCGCACGCCGCCGGAGCGCCGCTCGACCTCGAGCAGGGCCGGTGAGGCGACGAAGATCGAGGAGTACGTTCCCACGATGACTCCGACGATCAGCACGATCGTGAACGGACGAATGACGGCCCCACCGAGGACAGCCAAAGCAAGCAGGACGGCCAGTGTCGTTCCGCTGGTCATCACCGTTCGAGGTAGGGTCTCGTTGATGGAGAGATCGAGGATCTCCTCGTACCCTAGCCGCCGGTGCTTCTTGAGGTTCTCGCGAATGCGGTCGAAGATGATGATCGTGTCGTTGAGCGAGTATCCGATAATCGTCAGAATCGCGGCTACGGTCGGCAACGAGATCTCGATCGTCAGAAGCGAGATGACGCCGAAAGCGACCAGGACGTCGTGGATCGTCGCGATGATCGCCGCCAGCCCGAACCGCCACTCGAAGCGGAAGCCGAGATAGACCAGTGTGAGCAAGAACGAGATGAGCACCGCGGCTACGGCGCGCTGCCTCAACTCGCTGCCCACCTTGGGGCCGACGGCCTCAGTACGCACGACGGAATACGAGCCTTCGCCGAATTGGTCGTCCAGTGTCTGGTTGACAGTACCAGCAAGCTCGCGATCGCCCTCGACGAACTGTGCGAGGCGAATCAGGAACTCGTCATCGGCGCCGAAGTCCTGGACCTGCATATTGGTCAGGCCGGCGGAGGCGAGAGCGCTGCGGATGTCGGAAGCATCGACGGGCTGCTCGAATCGTACTTGGAACAGCGTGCCGCCTGTGAAGTCGACGCCGTAGTTGAGGCCTCTGGCCACGATCGAGAGAAGCCCGATCGTCACAACCGCGAGGGAGACCACGTAGGCCTTCTTGCGCAGCTTGAGGAATGTGTAGTTCGCGCCTTCGAATAGCCGCATCGGTTCTATTCCTATTCCCTATATGCTGAGCCGGGCGCTTGGCGAGCGCGTTTCCAGCCACATGAGCATGAAGGTCCTCACCACGAAGACGGCGCTATAAAACGAAGCGACGATCCCGATGGAGAGGGTAACCGCGAAGCCCCTAACCGGTCCGGTCCCGAACTGGAGGAGGATGATCGCGGTGATCAGTGTCGTGAGATTCGAGTCGATGATGGCGGAAAGAGCGTGTTGGAATCCGCTGTCGACGGCCGTCCTGGGCGTTTTTCCACCGGCAATCTCTTCGCGGATCCTCTCGAAAATGAGCACGTTGGCATCCACGGCCATACCGACGGAGAGGATGAGGCCGGCGATCCCCGGTAGCGTGAGTGCGGCCTGCAGGCCGGCCAGGCCCCCGAGGACGATGAGCACGTAGATCAACAACCCGGCCACTGCGAGCAGGCCGGCGACGCGGTAGTAGGCGATCATGATCACGACGACGAGGACCACGCCGATGATACCGGCCATCTTGCCCTGGTCGATGGAGTCCTGTCCCAGCGACGGACCCACCGTGCGCTCCTCGATGATCTCCATCGGCGCCGGCAAGGCGCCGGCACGGAGGACGAGGGCCAGATCGTTGGCCTGCTCGAGAGTCGATCCGCTGCCCAGCTCGATCTGGGCCCGCTCGCGCAGCACGTCACGGATCACGGGCGGATTGCCCTGCACCCTGTTATCCAGGATGATGGCCATGCGGTCCCCCACGTGGGGAGCGGTGCCGCGCTCGAAGATGCGGCCACCCTGACGCGTCAGCTGGAAGGGGACGATCGGTTGGTTGAACTGCGGGTCGCGGATCGCCTGCGCATCGACCAGGTAGTCGCCGGTGATCAGCGGCCTGGCTTCGAGAACGTAGAGCGGGTGGTAGATCTTGCCCGCCACGGCCCGGGTTTCCGTGCCCCACACGATGCTGATCGCCTCGGGAAGCCGCGCGACCACAGAGGGCAGCGCCAGAAACTGCTGAACCGTCTCGACCTTCGGTCCTTCAACGAGGAAGATGCCCGGCTCGCCGGAATCGAGGAGCAACGCGGAGAGCGGTCTCAGCCGCTCTTCCGGGGTCGCCACCGTGTCGGCCTCGGCGCTGTCCTGCGGCTGCTGAAAAAGCTCCTCCAGAGTCGGTGCGGCCTCGGCCCGCGCTTCTTCGGGCAGCGCCTCCGCCCCGAGCTCGGCGACCACCAGACTGTCGATCAGCGGCAGGCGCTCGATGAAGTCGAATCCTTCGGTCACGATCTTGAACTCGAGGAACGCCGTCTGCTGGATGATCCCCTTCGCACGATCGACGTCCTGGATACCCGCCAGCTCGACTATGACCCGGTCGACGCCCACTCGCTGTACGGTAGGCTCCCGTACGCCGAACTGGTCGATCCGGTTCATGATGATCTCGCGCGCCCGGTCCGCCGCATCGGTGCGCGCCTCCACCGTCATGGCGCCCACCGGATCTTCCACCTGAAGAACCAGGTGGGTGCCGCCCTGCAGGTCGAGACCCAGCTTGAGCGGCGAGACTCCCTCTTCGCCGAGCATGGGCCCGAGAAGCGCCCAGAGGCAGACCAGGAGTGTGCCCGCGATGGTCAGTAGTCGTCCTCGTATACCGGAGAACATCCTTTACCCAGTTCCCTTCCTCGTACGTCAGCCCCGGCAGGCGGGCGCAACAGGACCCCTCCCGGGGCTAGCTCGCTGCTGAGATGACAGAATGCAGAATTTCCGAAGCGTGAAACGTGGATGGGGGCGGTCTTGTTGTCAATATGACCGGGAATGTCGAAGCTGATTACGTGATCACGGAACAGGGGATTTCAGAAGTTCGAAGGGGTTCCCTCGTTCTTCCAAAATCACGTATTCCGTGATCACGTAATCGACTTCGAGATTCTAATCACCACACCAGCTGCTGGTCGCACGTCGGACACCTGCCGTGCCCGAAACTGACCGCGCCGCCGCAGCGCCGGCAGCTGGGCTCACCGTTTTCCCGCGGCTTCCAAGGCTTCGGATGGCCGGTGGATACGGCAGCATACAGGAATCCTGCGGCGATGCAGAGGCCAACGAGGAAGAGGAGGGTCAGTCGCATGAGCCAGGCCGAGGTCTCGGGATCGAAGGCCATGGGGTCCAAAGGCACCAGCACGTCGCCCCCCAGTTCGGCCTGCAAGCGTCGCGTGCTCACCGCCATCGGCACCATCATGGCGAAGCCCAGCAGCGCAATCATGCTGTACAGCAATCGACGAACGCCTATCGGCATGACCTGCTCCCCAACATCCGGTTGAACACCAACCGCCAGCCACGAGCAATCAGTTACCGGTTACCGATTACCGATTACCGAACCAATGGGCCCGGCAGGACTCGAACCTGCGACCTACCGATTATGAGTCGGCTGCTCTGACCAACTGAGCTACGGGCCCGTCAACGGTCTGTTGTAAGCTACACATCGCCTGTTCTCAACTATAGGCGCTCCCGTGTCGTCCGGAAAGACCGCGCCGTTGAGTAGATTCGCGACTGCGTCGTTGATCCTCGGGAACTCACACGACATATTCCGTCGTCTCTCAACGATCGTAACCGTCAGCCAAGATCTCACCGGCAACACCCGGCAGCGGACAGAGCCCAGCCAATCGCAAAGGACGTGAAGCGTAGACGCCAAGGCTGAAACGGATCGAAGGCTACGCACCAGCGCGGTCATCATTCTCGCCCTCGGGACGATCCTCCAATTCTTCCTCTGGTCGCGCCACTGGGTGGCGGAAGACCAGCTCACGCTGCTGGCGCTCGGCTACGACTGGGCGACCGGCGGCTCGCTGGCCTCTTTTGGGCAGCCGATGAGCGGAGGCGGAAGGACACCGGGCGTTCTCTTGCAGCTGGTGATCGGCGGCACGCTGAAGGTCTGGCCCGATTACCGGGCGCCCACGCTGCTGATGGGGATGACACAACTGGCCGCCGTGACCGTTCTCGGCCTCACCCTGCGGGCGGCTGCCGGCGACCGTGCCACCGTCTTCTTCCTGGCCGTCTACTGGCTGTCGCCCTGGCGTCTTTGGCACTCCGGGTTTCTTTGGGCGCCGGGATTCGTGTTCTTGCCGGCGGCGGTTCACATGGCGTGCGCCTATCGGCTTCGGGAGGAGGGACGGTTGCTTCCCAGCGCGGTTCTGATCGCCGCCATTCTCTTGACATTACAGATCCATCCGTCGTTTCTGGTGCTGGCGGTGGCGACGGCGATACTGATCGGGATGAAGACGCTGCGGTTGAATCTTTGGGGCGCCGCGGCCGGCGCCCTCGCCGGTGGCCTGACGATGATCCCAACGGCGCTTGCCTCCTTCAGAGGTGATCTGCCGCGGCTGGCGCCGGCCTGGGGCGGCGACTTGCCACCGCTGGTCGGCAATGCCGTTAAGGCCCTGATCTACTGGTTCCGCTTTGGCAGCCTCGACATAGGTCGCAGATTACGCGGCGCACTACCCTTCACCGATGCCGGCATGGAAGGCTCGCCACTCGCGCCGATAGCGTACGCGTTGGTAGTGGCTCTGGTATCGATCGCCCTGCTCTCGATCGCCATCGCCGTGGTCGCGTCGTGGCAGTACTTCCGCCGCGGAGATGCCGCCGCCCCGGCCGAGGGCGACGATCCGGCATGGTTGCGCCGCTATGCCCTGGCCTTCCTGCTGGCCGTTGTAGTGTCTGCGACGATCTCTCCGGTGACGATTCAGGCCTGGCACCTGATCATCGCTCTCCACGCCGCCTGCATCCCGGTGGCCTTCTGGCTACAGCGCAACCTGCCGGGCGATAGGATCGTGCTGCGTTACGTGGCGATCGCGTTCGTCGCGCTGATGCCGGTCGTCGCTCTTACCGGTTGCCTGACCAACAACATGTACCAGCGTCCGACCGACGTCCGTGTCATCGAGGAGCAGGTCCCGGCGAAACTCGACCCGCTGTTCCGATCGCTGCTCGCCGAGCGCGATGGGCAGCCGCTGAACTAGCAACGCTCAGGCTCGAGAGCGTTCCCCGCTGGCCCGACCGGCTTGACAGTAGGGGGCCGAGAGCGAAGTTACCGTCTTCCGGGCGGAGCCACGCCCGAACCCAGCCCCAACCGCAACAAGGGAAGTCGCATTCATGCGGATACTGATCGTCGGCGCCGGCGCCGTCGGTTTCCAGCTCGCGAGCCGTCTGTCGGAGGAGGGCCACGATGTGGTCGTGGTCGACCGGGACCCCGAGCGGGTGGCCAACGTGCAGGACCAACTCGACATCATGGCGGTAGTGGGTAACGGAGCGAGCCTCGGCGTGCTGGAGAAGGCAGGCCTGGAGAAGACGGCGTTGCTGGCGGCTGTGACCAACGTCGACGAGGTGAACCTGGTTGCCTGCATGTCGGCATCGCAGTTCAACGTTCGCGTGAAGGTCGCGCGTATCTCCAATCCCGACTACTACACCGATGTCGTCCGGCTTCAGAGCGCGAAGCGGGGCATCGATGTGATGATCAACCCGGAGCTGGAGTGCGCCCGGGAGGCCTTTCAACTGTTACAGTCGGAGGCGGCAACCGAGCTGGCCTTCTTCGCGGGCGGCAGGGTTCAGGTCATCGGGCTTCGCCTGCCGAAGGACGCGCCGGTGGTCGGGCACTCGCTGGCCGAGGTCGCAGCGATGGTCGAGGACCGCCGTTTCCTGACCGCGGCCATACGGCGCAACAAACAGACCATCGTGCCGCGCGGCGACGTGGTGTTCGAGGTGGGCGACCAGGTTTATATCATCGGCGAGTCGAAGCAGATGCCGAAGGTCCTGGAGTTGGCGGGTTACCACGAGTTTCGGCTGCGTCGGGTGATGATCGCCGGCGGTGGCCGCACCGCCGTGTACCTGGCCTGGCTGCTCGAGGACGCCGACGTCGAAACCACTATCATCGAGGCGGACCGACCTCGCTGCGCGAAGCTGGCAGAACAGCTCAAGCGAACGCTGATCCTGCACGGCAATGCCACCGACATGGAGCTCCTGGAGATGGAGGGGGTCGAAGGGATTGACGGCTTCGTGGTCCTGACGGGCAGCGATGACACGAACATGCTGTCCAGTCTGCTGGCGAAGGACAAAGGCGTCCCGAAGGTGGTGTCGCTGATCAACACCATCGAATACATACCGCTGGTCAGCAAAGTGGGAATCGACGCCGCCATCTCGCCGCGTCTATCGGCCGTGAATTCGATCCTCAGGTACGTGCGCCGGGGCATCGTGACCGGGGCCGCGGCGTTGCGTGGGATCGATGCCGAGGTGATCGAGTTCAGCATCCAGCCCGGCTCGAAGGTGGCCGGTCACACGATCTCCGAGATCGACTTCCCCGATCACAGCCTCGTAGGCGCGGTGACCCGCGACGACCGCGTCATCGTCCCATCGGGTCAGCTCACCTTCGCGCACGGCGACAAAGTCACGGTCCTCGCGTTGCCCGATGCCGTGAAGAACGTAGAGAAACTGTTCCAGTGACCGAACTAGCGTGAACGCGACTCGTATCCTGAACATCGTCGGCCGGATCGTCATCGCGGTGGGGGTCGCCATGGCGATTTCGGGGCTCGTCGCACTGTTCTACGGCGGCGGCGACGCCGTCGCGCTCTTTGGATCCGCGGCGGTCTCCACAATCCTGGGAGCGGCGGCGCTGAGATTCACCACGCGGCCCGAGGATCTGACGATCCGCGAGAGTTACTTGATCGTCAGCGCCGCCTGGTTGGGAGCCGCGCTCTTCGGCGCATTGCCCTATTGGCTCTCCGGTGTCGCCGGGCCGTTGGACGCCTTCTTCGAGTCGATCTCCGGCTTTACCACCACGGGCGCTTCGATCTTTCCCGACCCTGGCTCTTTGCCGAAGGGGATCCTGTTCTGGCGCGACTTCAGCCAGTGGCTGGGCGGGATGGGGATCATCGTGCTGGTGGTGGCGGTGCTGCCATTCCTCGGCGTGGGCGGCATGCAGCTCTTCCGGGCCGAGGTGCCGGGCCCGACACCGGAACGCCTGCAGCCGCGGATCCGGCAGACGGCATCGATACTCTGGCGGGTCTACGTCGGCCTGACGGCCGCCCAGGCCATCCTCTACCTGCTAGGCGGAATGAGCCTGTTCGACGCCGTGGTTCACGCCTTCGGCACGATGCCGACGGGCGGCTTCTCATCACACACGGAATCGATCGCTTACTTCCAGTCGCCCTACATCGAGTACGTGACGGTCCTGTTCATGTACCTGGCCGGCGTCAATTTTTCGCTGCACTACCGAGCGCTCCGCGGGCACCCTCGCTCGATGCTCGGCGATGAGGAGTGGCGCTTCTTTACACTGCTCCTTGTGGCCGTCACACTGATCCTGGTCATCGCGCACCTGATCGCCGGCACGTACGAGTCGCTGGAGGGCACGTTCCGCGCCTCGCTATTCCAGGTCGTTTCCATCGGTACGACCACCGGCTATGCCACTGCCGACTACGTGATCTGGCCGGCCGTAACTCAGGCGTTGCTGCTCTTCCTCATGTTCGTCGGCGGCATGGCCGGCTCGACGGGCGGTGGAATGAAGACGCTGCGCCTTTGGGCCGCCCTCAAGCAAGGAGTCGTCGAGCTGCGCAAACACCTTCACCCGCGAGCTGTGATCGTCACCCGGGTGGGCGGCTCGGTCGTCGGCGAAGGCGTGATGCTGAACATTTTGGCGTTCATGCTCTTGTTCGTCGGATCGTTCGTTGTGGGCGCGGTTCTGCTGGCGGCGCTCGGCGTCGACCTGGTCACGGCGGCGGGCGCGTCGGCGGCGGCGATTGGGAACATCGGGCCGGGCCTTGGCGGCGTTGGGCCGGTTGAGAACTACGCGTGGATGCCGGGAATGGGGAAAGTAGTGTTGAGTCTGTTGATGCTGATGGGTCGGCTCGAGATCTATACCGTGCTGGTATTGTTTCATCCTGAATTCTGGCGACGATGAGATTGGGAATGTCTAATTTGATTACGTGATTACGGAACAGGGGAGTCTGGAAATCGGAAGTGATCTCGCGGCTGCGACATCCTTCCTACTTCCAAACTCCGTGATCCGTGCTCACGTAATCGGCTTCGAAATTCCCAGTCACTTCCGCGCTCTGCCTTCCCTCTCCAGCCGCGCCACCCGCTGCTCCAGCTCCAGCCGCGCCTTTCTGAGCCGCTCGACCGTCTCCCTCTCCCGCGCCAGGCGATCGCGCAGCTGCTCGACCTCGAGGTCATCGTTCGTCGAGGACGGCTCGGCCGCCGGGTCGGCGGGCCGGACAGGCTCGATCGCCGGCTCGAGCGGTCCAAACGGCGGACCCACGGGACCGGCTCCCGAGCGGGCGCCGACCAGGGGCCCCAACGTCCGAATCAACTGCTCCACCAGCTCGAGCAGCTCGCGGTGCATGGCGGCCAGCTCCCGATCGCGCATCAACATGGCGGAGATCATGTCCTCCAGGTCGCGGGACGTGAGTTGCCCGGGCGGCTCCGCCCGCGCGATCTCGTACCGCGCCCGGGGTCGCTCGTGGGCTTCCTCCAGGATGACGAAATCGGGGTCGGCGACGGCCCCATCGCCGGTGGCCGCGCCGTCGAGCTGCAACTCGCGTCGAACCGCGGTTCGCGACTCGCCGGCGTTGAACAGTCGAGCTATGCGAGCGAACACCGGGAGCGCGTCGTCCGGGTGCCGGCGCGCGCGACCGACTCCAATGGTCGGGATACAGTCGGGGAACAGGCTCCTGTAATAACGGAGTGTGGACTCGGGGATTCCGGTCCGCCTGGAGATCTCGCGAATGCTGAGCGAGCTCATCGGACCTCGACCGCCCCCGCGGCGCCGGCGGCGAGGCCGCCGATCTCGGCGGCGGCGTGGCCGTCGGCCCGCAGCGCCGCGACGAGGGCAGGAGCTGCGTCGGCCGCCACCGTGATGAGCAACCCGCCGGACGTTTGGGCATCGCACAACGTGATCTTGAGCGAGTCGCTGAGCGACGAGTCCCATCGGGTGAACGATTCGACGAACTCGAGGTTGCGGCGCGAGCCGCCGGGCACGCACCCATCCTCGGCCATGCTCAACGTGTGGGGCAGCAACGGGACCGAAGAGGAATCCAGCGTTGCGGTCAGACCGCTCAGGCGAGCGAGCTCCGAAAGGTGGCCGACCAGGCCGAAACCGGTGACGTCCGTGATGGCGCCGACATCGAATCCTCGAGCCACCTCGAGGGCCCGATCGTTCAGGCGCAGCATCGACTCGATGGCCGCCTCGGCGGCATCTACCGCAACGACATCCCGCTTGATGCCCGTGGCGATTATACCCGTTCCGATCGCCTTGGTCAGGACCAGCCGGTCGCCTGCCCTGCCGTCGCTCTTGCGATAGATGCGATCGGGGTGCGCGGAACCCACGACAGCCATTCCGTACTTCGGCTCCTTGTCGTCTATGGAGTGACCGCCGATGACGGCGACGCCGGCCTCCGCCGCCTTGTCGCGGCCACCGCGAAGAATCTCTACAAGGATCGACTTATCCAACTCGACCGGGAACGCCACGATGTTCAGGGCGAACAGCGGCCTGCCGCCCATCGCGTAAACATCGCTCATCGCGTTGGCCGCCGTTATCGCACCAAACGTGTACGGGTCGTCCACGATCGGCGTGAAGAAATCGATGGTCGACACGAGAGCCCGATCCTCGTCCCAAGCATACACCGCTGCGTCGTCGGGAGCGTCGAGGCCGACGAGCACGTCGGCGTTCGCTTCGCCCCCGAGGGCGGCGAGCGCGCTGGCCAGGTCCGCCGGACCCAGCTTACAGGCTCAACCGGCTCCGTGGCTGTACTGCGTTAGCCGTACCCGTTCCGAGGCTGGCGTATTCATCTCGTGACCGAACGTATCCGCGCCTCCGTCATCGGGTCAAGCGCGCTTGCCAAATCCGACCGCCTCAGGCACTATCAACCATCTCGACTCGCCCATCATGGAGGCCTCCTTGAAGAGTGACGCGTTGGCCCTGGCGCGGCACGACATGGTTGAGAGACAGATCCGACGGCGGGGCATCAAAGACCGCCTCACTCTCGAAGCCATGGAGTGCGTGGCGCGCCACCTTTTTGTGCCGGAAGCCCACCAACGACTCGCTTACGAAGACTCGGCGCTGCCCATCGGCTCTGGACAGTCCATCTCACAGCCCTACATGGTCGCAGCGATGACCGAAGCCCTCGAGCCTCTTCCCGCCAGCCGGATCCTCGAAATCGGTACCGGGAGCGGGTACCAGACGGCCGTACTGGCGCAGGTCGTCGCCGAGGTCTTCACCGTCGAGCGCCTGCCTGAACTCTCCCGCGAAGCCCAGACAATCCTGGACGACATCGGATACCAGAACATCTCGTTCAAGATCGGCGACGGCTCCCAAGGCTGGCCGGAAGAAGCCCCGTTCGACGGCATCCTCGTCACCGCCGGCGCCGCCCGCCTGCCCGAACCACTGCTAGACCAACTCGCCAACGGCGCAAGCCTGGTCATCCCACTTGGAGGACCGCCGGACCAGGATCTTTACCAGATAAAGCGGGAAGGAGAGGCCTACAAAGAGAGATTTATTACGCGGTGTAGGTTTGTGCCGTTAATTGAGGGCTAGACCGCATCTACTTCAATTTCGAACACCGCACGCCGAACACCGCCTTTCGAAGGTGGCACTGCAAGGCCTGATCAATAAGCCCGAAGGTCAAATCCATTCGAGTCTTAAGGCTTGGCTATCTGTGATTGGTGATTGAGTCTTGCTGTGCGCCCCTCGAAAGGCGGTGTTCGGTGTGCGGTGTTCGACATTCCTTCTAAGTTCTAATTCGCCTTCCTAATCAAGAAGTTCAACTTCCTCCGCCGGAATCCAGCCTTCGCGATCCCCACCACGCGAAACACGCAGCCAGTCGCCGCGCCGCTCCTGCACGCGAAACGCCGTCCCGGGTGCCGCCGAGGCCAGGATCTCGCTCTGGCGGACGGGCCCGCGACGAAGTGCCGCCTCGGGGCTCGAGATGATGGCGTAGTCGGAGCGCGGGTACATAATCAAGATCGCGCAAAATAGGGCGAGCGTGATCGAGGCGCCGCCCACGAAGGTCAGATAGCCCTTTCGCCAACGCCGGCGCGCGACGAGTGCCGCGCAGCCGCCGAACCAGAAGACGGTGAAGAGCACCGCCATCTCATCGCGCGAGAGAGGCAGCGGGTTGAGAGTGCTACCGACGACGGGATCCTCGCCGACGGCCAACCGCAGGTTGAACTTCGCGTCGTCGTCACGCGGCCGGATGCGTAGGGCACGAATCCAATAGGCCACGGCGAAGCCGCGTTCATCGAGCTCGTAGTAGGCGTTGCCGATATTGTAGAGCAGGTTGGCATCGCGCGGCCGTACGGTGAGAGCGCTTCCGAAGCGCTCGACCGCCATCACGTAATCCCCACGCGCGTAGGCATCGACGCCCTCGAGAAACCAGCGCTCCGCCGCGCGGCTCAGCTCGGCGCTTTCCTGAGACGAAGCAGGCGCGGGTCCGAAAGCGACGAGAGCGAACGGGATCAGGTATAGCCCCTTCCCTGTCGTCGCTCGCAGCCGCTTTTCCGCCACGGCCTCCCTGTCCACGAGCGCCAGCAGCCGGTCGGCCTGGGCGAGCGTGTCGTGAGCGACCGATTTCCCGGGCGGCTCGGGAGAATAACGGAGACGGCTGCAACTCTCGAGCAGTTCGATCACCTCGAGCGCCACGTTGGGAGGCACGCCGGCATCCTCTAGAGCGTGCTGTACCTGCACGACCCCGAGCGTTTGGAGGCCGGGACGGTGGAGCCGGTTCTCGAGCCAGGCGAGCACGGCGACACGAAGCTCGCCGAAGAACGCCGCGTCTCCCGACTCGGCGAGTGGCCGCAGATGACGGAAGGCTTGCTGTCGGCGTTGTGGCCGCTTGCGGACGAACGCCGGAGCGCGGACCCGGTAGCGACCGAAGGCGAGGGAGCCGAGCAGGATCAGAAGCGGCAACGCTTGGACGACCCAGAAGGGGCGACCGGAAGCGAGGCCGGCGGGCTGGCGGGCCGGTCGCGCCTTTACGAACCTGACCGCTGCGCCCCCGGCGCCAGAGTCCATGGAAGCTGTGGGAGCGGACTCCACGAGTAGGGTAACGGGATCTGTGCCGGCGACGCGGTAGGCGGCTTCGATGGGGTCGAAAAAGGGCAAGCGCAGTTCGGGCAGCACGTACTGGCCGCCGCGCTCGGGGACGAGGACCCAAGAGAAGCGCTTGTGGCCGGCGAACTCGACGCCGCGCAACTGGACCTCGGCGTCCTCGCTGCCATCGTAGACGCGCAAGCCGGGTATCTCCGGGAGTACCGGTCGCGCAATCGAACTGAGGTTACCGGTACCGCGAACTTCGAGATGAAGGTTGACGGCTTCGCCGGCTCGGAGGTCGGAGCGATCGAACCAGATCTGTGTCTCGTAGCGACCGACAGCGCCGGCGAAGTCGACCGGCACGCCGACTTGCGGGAGCTGTCGCACCACGATGGTCGCTGGAGCGCTCTCGACCTGGAACGTCTCCGGCGCGTAAATCAGCCCGCGCCGGACCTCGTAGATCACAGCAGCCGGGTCGATGCGTAGCGAACCGGGACTCAGGGGGAAGAGGGCGCGCCGGTAGATCTGCACGTAGTACTCGCGGCCGCCAACGACGCGCCGCTCGGGCCGCGGCGTGCCCGGCAGGTCGGCCGTCCAGAAGCCCTGGACCTCGGGCGGCCGGTATTCTGGCTGCCGCTGCAGGCGACTGCGCACCAGGGGATCGAAGAACGCGCCAACTGTCAGCGTCACCTGCTGCCCCACGTAGGCGGTCTCGGGCTCGACCCAGAGCCGGACGGCGACCTCTTCCTCGGGCCGCGGGCCCAACCGGTTCGGCAGGTCGTCCGCCGTGCCCCTATCCTCGGCCATCAGCTGAAGTGACTCAGTTTCGTACCAAACGCCGTCCACCTCGACGCGGATCGGCGGGACGATGATCTCGCCAGGTTGCAGCACCCGGAGGACATACTCGCGAGAGATCTCGCGGATCGCGCCCAGCGACGGGGAGAACCGGAAGCTCGCACGGTCGCTGGTGGAGAGTACTTCCAAACCCTCGATCGATGGGTTCTCTATTTCCGGACTGCGCCGACCGGGAGCGCGAAGCGTCACTGTGAGCAACACGGTCTCTCCCACCTGCGCCGTGTTGCGATTGAGGCTCGAGCTTACCTCCACCTCATCGCCCTGTCCGGCGAGCGCCGGCAACAGAAGAAAAAGAAGCAGCCGGTTCATCACCAGTCGGGACCTCTCGAACGGGTCCGTTGGCGTCGCAGTTTCTCGCGCTGCAGACCGCGCTCTCGCTCCTCAACCGCGCGAAGTATCTGCTCCGCCAGCTCAGGCGGCAGCGGCGCCTCCGAAGCGTCCGGCACCTCACGCGGCGGCTCGTCGCCGGGCTGCGGGGCCGTTGAGCCCGAGCCGCCCTCGCGCGGTTGCTGGTTCTCGCCCGATCCCGGCGGTCTCGGCGGCACGTTGGGCTGCTGGTCCTCGCCCGGCATGTTCTGCTCCATCTCTTCCAGGCGCTGCATGGCCAGCTCGAGGTTCCAACGGACATCGTCGCGACCCGGGTCGAGCAAGAGTGATCGCCGGTATGCATCGATCGCCGCCCGTAGCTCTTCCTGGTCCGGTGTGCCGCCCTCCGGCGCGCCCGCCAGAGCATTGCCCAGGTTGTAGAAGGCGCGAGCCCGCAGCTCCGGCGACTGCGCCTGCAGCGCCTCGACCAGCCGCTCGCGGGAATGCTCCGAGTCGCCGAGCCGGTACAGGGCCGTTCCCAAGTTGTACAGAATTCGCGGAGACACGCCTCGACGCTCCAGGGCCTCGCGATAGCGTTCCGCCGCCTTCTCGTAGTCGCCCCGGCGATAAGCCCGGTTGCCTGATGATTCCTGGCCCCAGGGCCGAGCGCCCAGCAGCACGACCGCGAGCAGCAACGCCAGCGTCGCAATCCTCATCGGTGCCGCCTCCATGCCCAGGCCCAATCCATCATGAGCAGCAGCAGCGCGCCGGCGACGAACCACTGGAAACGGGGCGTCCAGCGCACGCCGCGCGTCACGATCCCCCGGCCGGTCTCCAGCTCCGATATCGCCGCCAGTACCCGGCTCACCCCGCCCTCGTCCGCCCGTGCCCAGAACCCGCCGGTCTGGCGCGCGGCGCCGGCCAGCGGCTCCATCATCAATCGGCTCAGCACGACCTCCCCGCTCTCATCCCTCTTGTATCCGCCGATGCGCTCGCCCATGCGGTCGTGTCGCGGGATCGGCTCGCCCCGGTCGCTGCCGATGCCAATCGAATACAGCCGGACTCTCTCGGCCGCCACGGCGCGCGCGGCATCGTTGACATCACGCTCTTCGTCGTGTGATTCGCCGTCGCTCAAGACTACTATGACTCGATCGCCGCCTTCAGAGCTATCGTCGTACAGCAACTCCAGCGCCTGGCGCAGCGCCGATGCCGGCGAGGAGCCGGGCGTGCCGGCAAGCGTCGGATCGATCGCATCGAGGTACAGGTGGAGCGCTCCGTGATCGATCGTCAAGGGTGAAAGTTGATACCCGCTTCCGGCAAACGCTACCAGGGCCAGCCGATGCCCCGCCAGTTCGGTGATCAGGCGGCGAACCTCCAGCCGCTCGCGTTCGAACCGGTTCGGTTCGACGTCCTCCGCCCACATGGACTCCGAGATATCCAGCACCAGCACTATGCTGAGCGCACGAGTCTGCTCCTCCACCTCCTGGGCGCCCCACTGGGGGCCAGCCAACGCCAGGCCCATCAGGCCGAGAGCGGCGGCGATCAGCGCTCCGCGCCGGTGAGGCGATCCGGTGAGGTCGATGCGGGTCAGACGCTCGAGCATTCCCGAGCTACCCAGCGAATCGAGGGCGCTGCGCCGGCGGCGATGCCACAGGTAAACGAGCGCGACGCCGAGGGCCGCCGCGACGAAACCGACCCACAGCCAGTTGGCCGTTTCGAGTCTCACTCGTTACCTCCCGGCGACGATCTCACGAGCATCACACATAGAGCGGGTAGCGTCGCACGCGAAAAGCCCATTCAGCCAGCACGAACAGGCAGGCAAAGAATACGAACGGACGAAAGTGCTCGCTGAATTCGATGTACCGGCGAACGTTCACCGGCGTCTTCTCCAGTTCGTCGATCTGACGATAGATCTCCTCCAGCGCTCGGGCGTTGGTGGCGCGAAAGTACTGACCGCCGGTTATCGAGGCGATCCGGCGCAGCAGGTCCTCATCCAGGCGAACCCGCATGTTCGCGTACTCGGTGCCGAGAGGGCCCGGCCCGATCGGGACCGGGGCGACTCCTTCGCTCCCCACACCCACGGTGTAAGTCCGGATACCGTAGGCGGCCGCCGCCCGGGCCGCCGTGACCGGGTCGACTTCGCCCTGGTTGTTCTCTCCGTCGGTCAGCAGTATGACGACCCTCGAGCTGCCCGGCGTGCGGCGCAACCTGTTCGTCGCGGTGGCCAATGCCGTGCCTA
The DNA here is from genome assembly GCA_039588075.1 of Gemmatimonadota bacterium. Lineage (GTDB taxonomy): Bacteria > Gemmatimonadota > Gemmatimonadetes > Palauibacterales > KS3-K002 > JBDHAL01. Next base: position 17,493 of record JBDHAL010000025.1, read on the forward strand.
TCGCCGTGCCGTCCTCCAGCAGATCGACGCGCAAGCCCTGTATCGCCCGCTCGAGGACGTTGTAGTCGATCGTCACCGGCACCTGTGTCAGAGCCTCACCGGCAAAAGCGATCAGCGCGATTCGGTCGTACTTCCTGTTCTTCACGAACTCGAGAACAGTGCGTTTGGCGACCTCCAGGCGATCGAGTGGCTGCATGTCCAGGGCGAGCATCGAACTCGATATGTCGACGACAAGAGCGATCGCGATCCCTTCCGCTTCGATCTCCTCCGTGGCCACTCCGGTCTGTGGCCGGGCGAGCGCGACGATCAGCGAGAGTACGGCAAGCCCGCGAAGCAGCGATGGCAGGGCCGCCAGCCAGCGACTGATGCTTCGGCCCGCACGCGCCGCGGCGTCGCCGCGCGAATACCGGAAACCGCCGCGTTCTTTCCGCCACAGCCACCACAGCGGAAAAACGAGCAGCGCGACGAAGGCCCAGGGAGCTTCAAAGGTCATGGCGCAGGTGGCTCCGTTTCCTCGCCGTTCGCTTCGATTTCCTCTTCTTCCGCGAAGATGGACTCGATCGCCGCGAGCGACTCCTCCTCCGTCATCTGCAACAGGTCTTCGAGCGGCATTTCCTCCGGCTCGGGCTCCACGCGAACGAAGCTTTCCAGCCAGCCCCGCGCCTGCTCGAGCACCCGCTCAACGCGGATCCTCGACGGACGCCGACCCGCGAACTTCACCATGTCGGCCTCCTCGAGGATCGTGTTCAGCGCCGTCACAGCCGAATCATCGATGCCGTCCTGCCCTACCTCCAGAAACAGCTCGCTCGTCGTCAGGTCCAGCCCCCATCGGCCATCGGTCTCGGCGAGAAAAACTCTCAGAACGTGCGAGATGGCCGAATAGACAGCCTTGAACTCGCCCGCCTCGATCAAACCGCTCCGCGCCAGGATGTCGAGCCCCTCCAGAGCCCTCTCGCGCGGCGGTTTCAGGGCCGGAAGCGGAACAGGCTGGGTCGCGCTGCGCCGCCTCATGTAGAAGGCGACCGCCAGCAACAGGGCCAGCGCCAGGCCGCCGGCGGCCAGCTTCTCTGCCATGCTCCAGTTTGAGCCGACCACGTCGGCCGGCGGCTCCCAGGCCAGCGTGTCGGCATCCGCTTCCTGAGGCAACACGGAGCCGACTTGGATCGTCACGTCGGGCAGCGGAATTCGCAGCTCGGCTCCACCGGCGAGGATGAGTACCTCGCCGACCGGCAGCGTCACCGCGCCCACGTTCCACGCCGCTAGCTCGTAACGGGCCGACCGCGAGTCGCCCTCTTCCACGCCGAACAGTTGCGGAGGCCCGTAGGCCGTGATCTCACCGGTATCGGGGAACTGAGGGAATACGACCCGGGCGCCATCCACCACGCCGCTCACCGACACGGTGAGCATCAACGGCTCGCCAATCCGGACGGAGTCGGGCGCGGCGACCGCCTGCACTTCGATCCCCGTCGTGTCGGTAGGTGCGGCCTGCGCGGCCACTAACAGCAGGGCGGCTGTGAGTCCGTTCATCGCGCCAGCTTGCGCTCCCGTGCCCGGAAGAACTCGATCAACGGCACCACGTATGAGCGGTTGGTCTGGATCTCGATCTGGTCGACCGACAGACGCCGCAGGATGCGCCGCAACCGGACCTCCTCCTCGCCTACCAGATACTCGAACTGCTCACGCACGTAGCGATTCCCGGAATCCAGAACCACGCGCCGGTCCGTTTCGGCGTCGATCAGCTCCAGGTACCCCACATCGGGTAGCGCCCGCTCGCTCGGATCGGATAGCGTGATCGCCACGACATCGTGACGGCGACTGACGATCTTCAACGACTTCTCGAAATCGTCGTCAAGAAAGTCGGAGATCAGGAACACGATCGCCCGGTGCCGAAGGATCCGGCCGAGGTAGTCCAGAGCTACGGAAAGGTCGGTGCCACGACCTTCCGGCTCGAAGGCCAGAAGGTCGCGAATCAGCCGCAACGCGTGACGCCGTCCCTTCTTCGGCGGCACGAACTCCTCTATCCGATCCGTGAACGACAACAGGCCGACACGGTCGTTGTTCTTGATCGCCGCCATGGCGACGACGGCGGCGATCTCCGCCGCGATTTCCGCCTTGAAACGCCCCCGCGTGCCGAACTGCTCGGAACCCGATAGATCCACCACGAACATCACCGTCAGCTCGCGCTCTTCCGTGTACTTCTTGATGTACGGATGTCCCATGCGAGCCGAGACATTCCAGTCGATCGTCCGGTACTCGTCGCCGGGCTCGTACTCGCGCACCTCGGCGAACTCCATGCCCTGCCCCTTGAACACGGCCTGGTATTCGCCGCTGAACAGCGTGTTGACCAATCCGCGCGTCCGCAGCTCGATCAGCTTTACTTGGCGCAAGACTTCTCTGGGGACGGTCGTTGGAGGAGTGTTGGTCATTTTATCGTATGAACATTGAGCATCGTACATCGACCGTCGAACGTCGAGAATACTTCCCGACGCTTAACATTGGGCATCAAGAACATGAACATCCAACCTCGATAAGATAGTACGGCGTTGGCTCTTCACGCCCAGAAGCATCGAACGGCGCATCGACGTTCACGTCCAACGCTTCATGTACAACGTTCAACATCGGGCGGTACTCTCGACGTTCGATGCTCGATGAACGATGTTCGATGTTCACTACAGTAAGGGTTAAGGGACTTCAACCGCCTCGAGCACCCGTCGCGTAATTTCCTCCGAAGTGACTTCCTCGGCTTCCGCCTCGTACGTCGTGATGATCCGGTGGCGCAAAATGTCCGGGGCCACCGCCTTGATGTCGTCGGGGATGACGTAGCCGCGGCCGCGCAGGTAGGCGAAGGCGCGGCTCGTCTGGGCCAGGTAGATGGTGGCGCGCGGTGAGGCGCCGTACTCGATCAGCGGTACCAGTTCGGGAACGCCGTAGTCTGCCGGCTCGCGCGTGGCGTGAACGAGATCGACGATGTAGTCGGCGATCTTGTCGTCCATGTACAGCTTGCCGATTTCGCTTCGCGCCTGAAGGATCGACTCCGGCCCGGCCACCACGTCGACGGGGATGGGCTCATCCGCAGCCATCCGCTGCATGATCTCCTTCTCCTCGGACCGTGACGGGTAGTCGATCTTGACCTTGAGCATGAAGCGATCGACCTGGGCTTCTGGGAGCGGGTAAGTGCCCTCTTGCTCGATCGGATTCTGTGTAGCGAGGACGAGGAAAGGTTCGTCCAAACCGAAGGTCTGCCCTCCGAAGGTCACCTGCTTTTCCTGCATGGCCTCGAGGAGAGCCGACTGCACCTTGGCCGGTGCGCGGTTGACCTCGTCTGCCAGGATGATGTTGGCGAAGACGGGGCCATGCCGGGG
>JBDHAL010000026.1:0-20494 GCA_039588075.1 Gemmatimonadota bacterium
AAGGTGAGGATATTGCCGACCACGAGGATCCACCACGAGTGCGAGACGGCGGCGATATGCTGCTTGTAGTTGATCTCCGACTGGCCGAAGATGACGTTGAAGATGAGGTAGAGCACGCCGGCGATGACGGCAGCGGCTATGAACGCGCCGACGAGCCCGGTGGCGGCTCCGATGTAGCGCATCGTCGACACGGCCATCTGAGGCTGGCCCTCCGGCTGAGCGCGACCGCCTCGCTGAGCATCGACCATCTGCTGGAACATCTCGTCGGGCGTGATCATGACCATGACTACGCCGACGATCGCCACGATCGCGAGCGCCCAGAACCAGGGCGAGTTCAACCGCAACGCTTCGCCGAGTTTTCCGGGCGACATGAAGGCCATCGTGACCCGCTGTATGAGGTTGGGCGCCGGCGCTCCGGCACTTCCACTCTCGACAGGCTGACTCTCGTTGTTCATGCAGTCCCCCTTTTGACTTGTTGAGAAAACTCGCTTCCGTCCGTTACGATTGGTTACTGGCCGTTGGTGTCCGAGCGAATGGCAACGAACTCTTCCTCCGGGATCTCGACCATCATCACCCGGTCACCGTCCATCCAGACGTGGTGAACGGTTCCCGATCCGGTGGTCAGGGCTATGTGTCTGAGCTCGACCTCGCGGCCGCCGATCGATACGGGCTCCAATCCCCGGTCCTCGACAACGGCGCTCTCCTGGCCCAGGTCGCGCGGAATCACGATGCAGGCTTCCGTGGTCGAGTCCGTGCCGAGGAGTCTCGTCGTGAAGAAGTAGTGGTGCGCGACGTGCCGATCAAGGATGGCGGCCTTCCCACGGACCAGCAGTTCCCTCATCTCCTCGCCGGCGGGCGAGCGCACATTGAGGCGGAACCGGTCGCCGACCACGGTACCGATGATCGTCTCGGTATCGGAGCCGTTGATCTGGGCTTCGTAACGCAGCGGCCGTGCCCGCTCTCCAGTCGCCTGCAGCGCCACGCTGATCCGCATCGTCCGGCCGTCCACCTTCAGGTTCAGGCTGGCGCCGGCCCGGTAGACGGGTCCCGACGAGCCGCCGCGCTCGGCGCGAATCAGAAAACGCTCGTCACCGATCCGCGCGCCGGCCTGGAACAGGGTGAAGGTGCCCTGGTCGACGACCTCCTGGCTGCTGCGGCCGGGAGGATAGGCGGCCGCCGCGAGGAGCAGCGTCAGGGCGGCAGTCACGGCTATTCCGGGCCGATCAAGCATTTTCCTGAGGCTCCAGAAAGATCTTGACCCGGATCTTGTCGAGGACGTGCCGATAGATCTCTTCACCCTTCTTGACGCTGGCGGCGGACGGGTGGCCGACGGCTCCCTCGCACCCTGCGGGCGGTCGCGGCATGCGGCCCCGCAGGTAGCGTCTGAGCTGTTTCGGGTGGAGGGGGTAGTCGTGGATCTCGTCGCGGCGCACCAGCTCCGGCGCCAGATACATCATCACCGAGGTCTCCGCCTCGCCGGCGTGCTCTGGCCCCCGCTGCTTCTCGAGGTACTGCCCGATCTTCACGCTGTGCAGGTCGAGGACCCGGACACGGGCGTGCTCGGTGACGACGGTGGTCACCGCGTCCAGGTGCGGGTCGTGGAAATGAGCGGTGATCAGTATGAACTCCTCGAAGCCGTGACCCTCCCATGACGCCAGGATGTCGTTGAGCGCCCGGTGCAGAGTCTTGCGCCGGAACGATGCGGTTCCGGAGTAGGCCTCGTCGGTCTCGACGTTGACGCCGTAGGAGACGGTCGGCGCCACCAGCACGCCGAACTCCGACGACAGGTCGTGGGCGATTCGCTCCGCCATCAACGTATCGGTCCCCAACGGGAGGTGCCGCCCGTGTTGCTCGCAGGTGCCGATCGGGATGATCAGCCGCTGGTCGCGCTTCAGGTACTCGCCGACCTCCGGCCACGCTATTTCCGCCAGCAACAGCGGGCGTGCGTTCTTCTCGGGCTTCTTGGCCAAGGCTCTCCCGGGGCCGGATCGGCCGCGACTCATTCGATTCACTTCGATCAGAAGACGAAACCTCCGCACGTTGCGGTCTCCCAAGGGGCCGCGTCAAGGCTCGCCCCGCTTGTCAGGCCGCGGGCCGCGTTGATGCTTCTTTGATACCTCTACCCGAAACTGTCAGCGAGTATTCCTTGGGAGGTGACATGCTGGCGTGCGTCCGCTCGGCGGCGATCCTGGGAATCGATGCCTACATCGTGGTCGTGGAAGTCGATGCGGCGGCCGGCCTGCCGGCGATCGCTACGGTGGGGCTCGCCCAGAGCGCCGTGAAAGAAGGGAAGGAGAGGGTCCTGGCGGCGGTCCAGAACTCCGGGTTCGAGATCGCGCCGCGCAAGATCACCATCAACCTGGCGCCCGCCGACGTAAAGAAAGAGGGCAGCCACTTCGATCTGCCCATCGCTTGCGGTCTGCTGGCGGCTACGGATCAGCTGGCGCCCGGGTCGTTGGAAAAGTACGCGCTGGCCGGCGAGCTCGGGTTGGACGGCGCTCTACGTCCGATCCGCGGCGCCCTGTCGATGGCCCAGTCGGTTCGGCAGGCGGGGATCGACGGATTCATCATTCCCGCCGCCAACGCGTCGGAAGCCTCGGTGATAGACGGGCTGGACGTTCGCGGCGCTGTGACGCTCAGCGAGGTCGTGGCGTTCCTGGAGGGCAGAGGAAAGCTGGGCCGCGTTGCGGCCGATCTGTCGAAGCTGAACGGCGACCGATCGGCATCGAGCCTCGACCTCGCCGAGGTGCGCGGGCAGTCGCACGCCAAGCGGGCGCTGGAAGTCGCCGCGGCGGGCGCCCACAACATCCTCATGGTCGGGCCGCCCGGCGGCGGCAAGACCATGCTCGCTCGCCGCTTTCCCACCATCCTGCCGGGGCTTAGCCTGGAGGAAGCCATCGCCGTCACCCGCGTCCACTCGGTGGCCGGGTGCCTGCCGCCGGACCGCGGGCTGGTCACCGAGCGGCCGTTCCGGGCGCCGCACCACACCGTGAGCGATGCGGGCCTCGTAGGCGGCGGCGCAATCCCGCGACCGGGCGAGGCGTCGCTGGCACACCATGGGGTGCTCTTCCTGGACGAGCTGACCGAATTCCGGCGGAACGTGCTCGAGGTGCTCCGGCAACCGCTGGAGGACGGCGCGGTGACCATCGGCAGGGCGGCACGCTCCCTCACCTATCCGGCCCGTTTCATCCTCGCCGCGGCGATGAATCCCTGCCCCTGTGGGTTCCTCGGACACCCCAAGCGGAAATGTCGATGCACGCCCGTCCTGATTCGACGCTATCGCGCCAGGGTCTCGGGCCCGCTCCTCGATCGGATCGACCTCCACATCGAAGTGCCGCCCGTTCCGACGCCCGACCTTTTTGATAGCGATCGTGCCGCCAGCTCGGCCGAGGTCGCCGCTCGCGTCGAGCGGGCTCGGCGCCTGCAGATCGGCCGATTTCAGGATCGGAAAGGCCTCTACGCCAACGGCCAGATGGCGGCGCGAGACGTCCGGCGGTATTGCGCGGCCGAGGAGACCGGGCTGTCCTTGTTGCGCTCGGCGATGGCCCGCTTCGGTCTCTCGGCGCGCACGTTTCATCGTGTGCTCAAGATCGCACGGACCATCGCCGACCTCGCCGGGAGCGAAACGATCCGGACGTCCCATGTGGCCGAGGCGATCCAATACCGGGGACTGGACAGGACCGTGGCTGAGCCAACCGGATAGTCTAACCCGGTGCTCAAGCGGCATTCGTCAGGGTTCGCGAGTTGGCCGCTTCACGAATCCGGCTTCAGGCAACTCAGGTTCGTACGTCGGCGTTCAGCGAACGGTTCTCACGCCGTACCAGTCAAAGATGCAAGGCCCCACCAGCATCAAGATAGGAGGTCGGCCATGCTGAGTCGCGTTCCAAGCCGGATCCCGTTCGATCTTGTATCACCCTTCATAGCTGTAGGGCTCGGCCTCGGCCTGGCGGTCGGCGGCTGCGGAGGCGGGGAGTCCGCCTCCACCAGCGTCGCCGACAGTGCGGGCGTGATGGTGGTCAGCAGCACGGCGCCGCGCTGGCGGGGCGGCCCGGGTTGGCGGCTGACGGAGCGTCCCGAGGTCGAGATCGGCGGCGAGAGTGCGCCCGAGGAGTACCAGGTCTATCAGCTCGCCAGCGTCCTCAAGCTCGAGGACGGCCTGATCATTGTGGGCAATCGCGGGACGCACGAGGTTCGCTACTATGACGCCGACGGCCGGTTCCAGAAGGCGGTCGGGCGGGAGGGCGGAGGCCCGGGTGAGTTCGGCACGCTGTGGTCGATCCGCCGGTTCGGCCCCGACTCACTGCTCATCTGGGACCCGAGGAACTACCGCTATGCGGTGTTCGATCTGGACGGGAACTTCGGCCGCCACTTCAAGTTCCAGGGCGACAGCGTGGGCAGCGTCTTCTTCCCCGGCATCGACCCGGTCGTATTCGCCGACCGCACGTTCCTCGGCATGGCGGGCATCGACTGGATGTCGCTGCCGTCGGGCGTGGTGCGCGAGACAGCCAACTACTATCGCTTCGATCCGTCCGGCGGACTACTGAGCCACGCGATCGCGGCGCCGTTCCGGGAGATGAAGCGCCTGCACTTCGACGGCCCGCGTGCCGTTCAGGCGCCGGTGGTCTTCGGCAAGGAGACGCACATGGCGGCCGGTGACACGGTCTTCTGGGTCGGCTCCGCCGATGATTACGTGCTCCGCCAATACCGATCCGACGGCCGGCTCCTGCGCGAGATTAGGCTGCTCGGTTTCGAGCCGACGCCGGTGGCCGCGGCGATGGTCGAAGCGGAAGTGCAGCGGCGACTGGACGCGGCTGGTACGATGGGGCAAATGGGGCAGGGTGCGGCCGACGCAAACCGCAGGAACCTGGAGACGATGCCGGTAGCCGAGGTGCTTCCGCCCTATCGGGACATCCTGCTCGACGCAGAGGGCAACCTCTGGGTCGAGCGCTACCCGCCACCGGGAGAAGAGCGCGCCGAGTGGAACGTCTTCGACCGGGAGGGCGCCTGGCTCGGTACGTTGAGGCTACCGCCGCGCTTCGAGTTGCATGAGGTCGGCGCGGACTACGTTCTGGGCGTCTGGCTCAGCGATCTCGACGTGGAAGTCGTCCGCCTGTACGGGCTGATCAAGGCCTAGCGGTCACGCTTCGCTGCACTCGAACTTAGGTCCGCATAGGAATTTCAATCGGCCTCCTGTGGCGGGCCGCCACACGTCGTTGGTACAATGACAGTGCACCGCACCCAACCGACTATTCTGCTTCTTGTCCTTTCCGCCGTCGTCGCCGTCAGGCCCGCGACCGCGCAGACCGGCGGGGATTCGCGCGTCGTCGCCGACGTGGTCGTCCAGCTAAGCGGCTTTCGTGACAGCTATCCCTCCTGGTCACCCGACGGAGGGCGCATCGTCTTCGAGTCGAACCGCGCCGGCAGTCATGACATCTGGGTGATGAACGCCGATGGGTCGGACGTGCGCCGGTTAACCGACCACCCAGCCTTGGACGAGACACCGGTCTTCTCGCCGGACGGGGAGAGGATCGTCTTCGCTTCCGAACGAGAGGGCGAACTGGATGTGTTCTCGATGCGCCCGGACGGATCAGGTCTGGTGAACCTCACGCGCAATCCCACCACTGACGATGACCACCCCAAGTTCTCTCACGACGGGCGCCGGATTGTCTTCAACTCCAAGCGTCATGATGGTGAGACCTACCAGCTGTGGGTAATGGACGCCGATGGCAGCAACCCCCGGCGACTCACCGAGCACATGGAGTGGGATACTTACCCGTCTTTCTCTCCCGATGGGTCGAGGGTCCTGTTCCGGCGTGTCCTTCCCACGGGCGGCTGGTCGTTGAGCGGGCGCAATTCGGAGATCTTCGTCGTCGACGCCGACGGCTCCGGCGCACGCAACCTGTCGCGACACGCCGCCTTCGACGGCTATCCCGATTGGTCACCCGACGGCCGCTTCATCGCCTTCGCGTCCGATCGCGAGGACCGCGGCGTGTTTCGGATCTATGTTATGGACGCCGACGGCTCCAACGTCGTGCGCATCAGTCCCGCAGAACCGGGCGTGTCATACGCGCGGCCCATCTGGTCACCCGATGGCGGGCGCATCGTGGCCACGCGCGAAAGCGACGAGGTGCGCGAGATCGTTGCGTTCGAGCTCGACAACGCGTTCGGACCGGCGGTGCTCTTCACCCGCGAGGTCACGATCGAGCCCGCCACCGACGGCGGTCTCTCGCGTGGCGTGGCCTGGGGCGACTTCGACAACGACGGCGACCCTGACCTTGTGGTGGCCAACGCCATCAATCAGCCGCAGATGCTGTATCGCAACGATGGGCCGGACGGCTTTTTCCAGATCCAGCAGGACCCCATCGTCCAGAGCGCCGGTAACACCGAGGGGGTGTTCTGGGCCGACTACGACAACGATGGCGACCTCGACATCCTCCTCACCAACCAGTTCGATCAACCGTTGCGTCTCTTTCGCAACGACGGCCCCAGCCACGCGGAGGCGGAGGGCTCGGCGGGCTTTTCTCTCGTCGCCGCCGGAGATCTCGGCGACGACCGCCGCGGCTCGGCCAACGGCGCCTGCTGGGGGGACTACGACAACGATGGCGATCTCGACGTCTTTGTGGTCCACCGCGACGGCCACAATGATGAGCTTTACCACAACGAGGGAGACGGCACGTTTCGCCGCGTGAGTGAGGGCGTCGCTGTCAACAGCGGCGGTAATGGACGAACCTGTGCCTGCGGGGACGTGGACGACGATGGCGACCTCGATCTCTACGTCGGCAACTTCCGTGACGGCGACACAAAGGCGGCGAACTTCTTCTACCTCAACCGGGGTGACGGCAGCTTCGACGCGGTCACCGAAGGCGCGCTCGTCACCGATCGTCAAGCCACCTACGGCTCGTCCTTCGTGGACGCGGACGAGGATGGCGATCTCGACCTCTTCCTGACCAACATCAGCCGCACCGACCACAACGCCCTCTACCTCAACAACGGCCGCGGCCAATTCACCAGGCGCGCGGATGGCCCCCTGGTCACCGCCGACAGCCGTCCGTCCAAGGGACACGCTTGGGGTGACTACGACAACGACGGTGACCTCGATCTCTTCATCGCCAACGGCACCGAGGCCGACGTGGACCTGCGCAACTTCCTCTATCTCAACGATGGACACGGCCGCTTCACTGCCGTGACGGTGGGCGACCTGGTGAGCGACGTGGACACCTCCGGTGGCGCGGCCTGGGCCGACTACGACAAGGACGGGGATCTGGACCTATTCGTGGCCAACTGGGGCGGCAGCGACGAGGACAACGTGCTCTACCGCAACCAGACCTACGGTCGTCACTGGCTCGTGGTGCGCCTAGTCGGGCTGCGTTCGAACCGTATGGGACTGGGTGCACGTGTCCGGGTGCGGGCACGGATCGACGGCGAGGACCGCTGGCAGACCCGCTGGATGCTGCCCACTACCGGGTACGCCAGCCAGAACGAACCCATCTTGCATTTCGGCCTTGGAGACGCTATGCGACTGGAGGTTCTCGAGGTGTCGTGGCCGTCGGGGATTGTCGACGTGGTGGAAGCGGTTGAGGTGGATGACACCGTAGAGGTCGTGGAGGGGCAAGGGCGACGGTGATCCTGGACCCAGCGCCTCCAGTTCAGAGGAGTAGACCAATGAGAAGGTTACCGGCAGTCAGGCAGGTCGTGCTGCATGCAGCGACGGCTGCCTCTCTTTGCCTCATCAGTGGACCAACTCCTGCCCGGGCTCAGGCCCACTCCCAGGTGCGATCGAGCGGTGACGTCCAGATCAGTCGGGACCGGCCTGATCTCCCTCACGTTGAGCCGCACCTGGCTATCAGCCCAGATGACCCAATGCAGTTGGTCGTGGCCTCTATCGTCATCGACCGTCAAGGGCGATGGCGCTGCTCGGTCATCATTTCTCACGATGGGGGCACTCACTGGGATCGCTCAGAGCCGAACGCACTGCAAGAGCTGGACGACTGCGCAGATCCCTGGGTGGCGTTCGGCAGCGGCAAGGAACTCTACCTGTCGGTGCTGAATGGCGACGCGGTGCCTGGAGGTCGCAGACGCAATAGAGCTCATGTCTTTCGTTCGCCTGACGGTGGTACCACGTGGATATCGGAGGCTGTTGTCCCACTCTCCGAGGGCGATGGCGGGCTTGACAACCCCACGCTGGCCGTTGATCGATCCGACACCGATGCGTCTGGGACTGTGTACGTTCTGGCATCACAGTTCGTAAGGGGGGAACCGGGCACGGCTGAGCGGCTTCACCCGATTGTGGTCTCAGCGTCCTCGGACTCAGCGCGAACATTCGGGGCTCTCCGAAGCATCCAACCCGGCAACCTAGGGCACCAGTCTGGGACGCCAGTGGTGCTTGCTGACGGGAATCTAGTGCTGTCCTTCTACGATTACGCCGCTCCGGACCCGAGCCGATTGCTCCGCTCCCGCCGACTGTGGGTTGTGAGGTCCGTCGATGGGGGTGGCACGTTCGGCTTGCCCCGGTTCGTCGCTGAGTTCTCAGATTTCTGGCTCTTCGCGAACTTGGCAGTAGCGCCTGACGAAGGCGGCGTTTACCGAGACAGGTTGTACAGTTCTTGGACTAACTTCGGAGGGCAATGGACGGGCTCAACCGCCGACGTGATCGGATCAGTAAATGACCTTCAGGTTGGCGTGTGGGTCTCCTACTCGGCGGATCAGGGTCGGACCTGGTCACGCCCACGGGCCATCGCTGATTCCGCTCGTTGGGCCAACGATGCCCGACACCCGGCCGTGTCCGCAGGGCCGGAAGGGTCGGTGGCGGTTGCCTGGATGGAGCGGTCCCCAGAGCAACCCCGCTGCTTCCGGCCGTGGATATCAATCTCCCTGAATGGGGGGGACGAGTTCTCTCCGCCCGCACCCGTCGGCAACACACCTAGTTGTCCCACCTCGATAGACGCGGCAAACACCAAGGGGCGGTTCAACGCGGCGGCGAGGTGGCCAGACGGAGGGGACTACTTCGGTCTCGTAGCCACCGGAAAAGGGACCTTCTACCTGGTGTGGTCCGATCCGAGGACGGGTCCATTTCAGGTCTGGGGCACGTCGATCAGCATCGGGCCGAACGGGTCGCCGCGCTGATTCCGTTCCGGCGTTGAATCGCCGGTTGGGAGAGGCCATTCAATGCCGGGGATTGGGCAGGAGCGTCGAGGGTTCGACCCAGTCGTCTGGGTGACATCCCGCGCCGCCCGTCACCTCTTCTCCCCGATTCGCCACCGCTCCTTCCCAGTCTATCCCAAAGTCCTCGATCCACTGCCTCAGCTACGCATTATTCGTTTGAGGCGTTGGCGCCGGTCGACGCACAATCGATCAGCGGCGACCCGGGTCCGACGCAGGGCCGGGCGTCGCTCCCACTGCGCGATCAGACCAACCGAGGAGGACCCATGGGATTCGCTTTCACGCTCGCCGGTTACTTGGCGCTTTCGGCGCTGGCGATGCCTCCAGCTCAGAGCGCAGCCCTGCCCGCGGGCGATCCGGAGCCGCTTCTCCTCTCGTCCCAGTTCGTACGCATCGACCCGTTCCATTCTGTGCTGAGCTTCACGGTGCGTCACTTCGGCTTCACAAACGTTCGCGGCCACTTCAACGAATGGGGCGGCTACATCCTCTGGGACCCAGAGGACATCGAGCGCTCTTCCTTCACCGTCGTCGTCAAGACAGGTACTGTCGACACGGGACTGGAGCGTCGCGATGACGATTTGCGGAGTGACCAGTTCTTCAATTCCGAGGAGCACCCCGTCGCGATCTTCCGCAGCATACGCATCGAGAAGACCGACGAGGGTATGGTCGTTTACGGCATGCTCACCATCGGTGAGGTCACGAAGGAGGTCGCCCTACCGTTCGAGTTCCTCGGCACTCGCGAGTTCGGGCCCGGCTTTGGCCGTATCTTCGCCTCCGGCGGCGTCACGATCAGCCGCGAGGAATTCGGACTCACCAACGCTGTGGACCGAATTGCTCGCTCGCTCTCCGTCGTCTCCGACGAGGTAGAGCTCGAGATCGAGATCCAGGGCGCTGCCATCGACCCGGTCGCCTTGCCTTTCGACTCGCGTGAGAAACCCTCGATCGGCGAAGAGCTCGCTAGGCTCGTCGCCGAAGACGGCGCGGTGAAGGCGGTCGAGCGCTACCATATTCTCGAGCAACAGGACCCGGAGGCCTACAACTTCTCGAGCGACGAAGTGCTCAAGCTCGCCCACAGGCTGCGCGCCGAGGGCAAGGCCCGGGAGGCGGTGGAATTGAGCAAGCTGGCCATCGAAATCGAAGAGCAGCCGAGGATCACGAGCCACGCGTCGCTCGCCCTCGCTTACCTCGCGCTGGGTGATGAAGAGCAGGCGGTTGGCGAGTGCCGGCGTATGTTGGAGATCGACAGCTATGATCCACTCGCGCTCGAGATGCTCCGTCAGTTGACCGAAGATTAGTGCTCGATGCATATGCGAGCGACGTCGAGAGAGCCGCCGTGCTCTCCGGCAGATCGAGCGTCACGGTGACTCTGCGGGTCACTGATCGATCGCTCACAGAGGCCGACTGGACACGCACGACTGGCCCTCGCCACATTGCCTGAATGACCAAACGGAGCGTACTCTCAACCGCAGCTTTCATACTAACTGCAGCGGCGCTTCTGAGCCTGCTGTTCGCGAGCCGGACCTACGTGGTATCCGGTTTCTACCCGGATCGTAGTATAGGCTTCGGGGAAGCGCTGATCCCGGCCCTCGGGGACTGGTACATCTGGGCGCTCCTGTCGCCCGTGATGTTGTGGCTCGTGGCGCGGGCCCCGATCGAGACGGCACGCTGGGCCCGGAGCGCCGTCCTATACGTCGCGGCGGGCGCGGCGATCTCCACTGTCAAGTTCGGGATCGATTACCTGGCGAGTCTGGTTTTGCTGGAGAATCCGCTCTCGCTCGCGCTACCATCGTTCATCTACCGATCTTACGCCAACTTCATGACCTACTGGGTCATCATCGCCGTGGCGCACGCGATCGAATACGGACGCAAGTATCGCGACAGACAACTCAGAGCGTCCCAGCTCGAAGCTAAGTTGGCGCAGGTCCAGCTCCAGGTACTGCGCATGCAACTGCAGCCGCACTTTCTGTTCAACACACTGCACGCCATCTCGACTCTGATGCACCGGGATGTCGACGCGGCAGACCGCATGCTCGTACAGCTCAGCGACCTGTTGCGGTTGACGATCGACCGGATCGGCGTACAAGAGGTCTCGCTGAAAGAGGAGCTCGACTTCCTACGCAGCTATCTCGAGATCGAGGAGACGCGGTTCCGGGACCGCCTGACGGTAACGATGGAGATCGACCCCGAGACGCTGGACGCACGCGTGCCTAACCTCATCCTGCAACCGATAGTCGAGAACTCGATCGTTCACGGGGTCGCGCCGCGCTCGACGGCGGGCCGAATCGACGTGCGCTCGCGCCGCGAAGACGGCAGGTTGCGTCTATCGGTACGCGACGACGGGCCCGGCATCCCTGAAGCGGGTGCCGGACCTAGCGAAGGGATCGGCCTCTCCAATATCCGGGCGCGGCTCGAGCAGTGGTATGGCCCCGAATACGATCTTGCCCTCGAGAACCATCCCGACGGCGGCCTTGTTGTAACGTTGTCGATCCCCTACCGGGTCGACCGCGACGACTCGAACGCCAAGGAGATTATCGGCGAAGCCTCATGAACATTCGAGCGCTGATCGTCGACGACGAACCGCTGGCGCGGGAGAAGATCCGCACGCTATTGGCCGACGATTCTGAGATCGAGATAGTCGGCGAGTGCGGGGACGGCCGCACGGCGGCGGACGCGATCGTCGAGCACGACCCCGATCTGGTCTTCCTCGATGTGCAGATGCCCGAGGCGGATGGATTCGCCGCCCTCGAAGCGGTGCGTGACGTTCGCCTGCCCATCGTCATTTTCGTCACCGCGTACGACGAGTACGCGCTCAAGGCATTCGACGTGCACGCACTCGATTATTTGCTCAAGCCGTTCGACCGAGCCCGCTTCACCGCCGCATTGGCTCGCGCCAAGAAGCGCGTTCACAGCGACCGCCACTCGGGCGACCGAGAGCGCCTATTCGACCTGTTGAGCGAGGTACAGCGCATGCGCGAGGGCGGTTGGCTCGAACGGCTGGTGGTCAAAGCGCGCGGGCGTGTCTTCTTCGTACCGGTAGATGAGATCGACTGGATCGAGGCAGCCGGCAACTATGTGCAACTCCACGTCGGCTCCGACTCACATCTCATCCGCACCACGATGAAAGCCCTGGAGGAGCGACTCGATCCAACTCGCTTCATCCGGGTCCGTCGCTCCGCCATCGTCAACATCTCCCGCATTCAGCAGATCGAGCCCTGGTTCAACGGCGAGTACTTGATCACGTTCAGATCCGGCGCGGCCGTGACGAGCGGAGCCTCGTACCGGGAAGCGCTGAAGGCGCTTATGAAGAACCCGGCATGAGGGTGTCGGTTTGCGACGTATGTTCGAGCTAGCCGTCTCGCAGCCTAGCAGTGTCAGGGCCGGCGCCGCGCGCGCGCCGCATTACACGAACTTACAGAATGAGACCAGCGTATGGGTGGAGTGGACCACGTCGATCGAGCGTATGCCGGAGTGAGAATGCGGTTCCGCTTCTACCTAAGCGTGAGCGCCGTGGCCGCTTCCTTGCCTCTTGCCGGTTGCGACGCCGCCCGGGAAGAGTCACGGGCAAACACCGCTTCCCGCGTGACGTGGTTTGAAGCGGAGGAACTTGGAGTCCGGTTTGCCTATCCGGATTCCTTCCTCGTCGGTCGTTTCGCCCAAAAGCCGCTGCCGCCCGAAGCAGCCGCCCGCGGCCTGGAAGCGCCATTTCAAAACGCCGTTGTTCTCGTGCACCCGTCACAGCTGCGGTCGCACCCGCTCGATGCCATCCCAGTCGGCGACGTACCCGTCATCTGGCTCGACCGGCCGAATTCCGCGCCGGCGCTGTTTCGGCTGCTCGAGCCGGACAGCACGTACTCAATCGGACCCTTGACGGTGTCGCGATTCCCCGGGTTTCCGGGCCCTTACGGCGAGAACGCGTTCTACTACGTCGCTGAGTTCCCGGACGGCGAGTTTGTCGAGCTTGGGGCGCACCGGTACCTGGCCGGTGCGGAGGAGCCGGTAGAGACCCACTATGACCGTGTCATCGAGGCGATTCTTGAGTCCCTTGCTCGCACGGGCGCTTAGCCAGCGTCCCCCTGAACCTACCACAGGCTGTCAAGGCAGATCTCATTGGTGAAGGCACCCGCGATTCGTCCGCGCTTGACTTTAAGGCGAATACTCAAAAAATTAGAGTATCGGCTCTCTTGGCACATCCGCGACTGCGCGTAGGGGCATATGCATCGAGAAGGTTCGCAAGATATCCACCGCGTTCGACGAGACCTCGCAGCGATACAAGATGCGCTGGGTACCGGGTATCCATTCGGGTGGACGGACGTGGCGGCGTGGCTCGGAATCGCCGGGGTATCCGGATTCGGAGCGATGGCGGCGTGGACCCGGTCGGCCACGGTGAGCGTCGTGACCGGCGCCTCGGGATTGACGCTCGTTTCAGCGGTAATGATCTGGACTTTCCGGACCTGGCGTGGGCGAGCGGCGACACCGGTCGCCTGGCGCGAGGTGCGAAAGGTCACACAGGCCAAACTGATCGGCGGCCCGGCCGTGTTGGCGTTCTTCGCCTGGCAACTCCACTTGGGGGCTACCCTACTACACCTCGTTTCTTTCACGGCGTTTTTCGGTGGGATCGTCGCGATGATCTATGCGACCACCCGGCCTTGGCGTCGCGTGGGGTTTGGCCTGGCCGTACCCCTGCTCACGTTTGGTGCGTTGGTCCCGGCTATACCTAAAGAGCAGATACTGATTGGCTCGGCTTGCACCGGTGTCATTGCCGGTTTGTCGTGTGCGGTGATCATTGCGGTGCAGATGCGGTCGCTTCGGGCGCCAGCGGCCCTGTGATCCCCCGTGCGGCCAATCGACTTCAATGGTTTGGATTCCGCAGTCCACGGACCCGTGCGTCTCGGCACCCTCACTGCTCTTCACACTGATGGACCCCTCGATTTCACAACGTTGAAGAAGCGCCTTGAAGTAGTAGACGGTGTGTTGGGTCTCCACTTAAGAAAGTTGGAGGAAAAGCGCTACATCGCATCCAAGCGGTCTTATGTCGGTCGGCGTCCCAAGACTACGTATCACATAACGCGGGCAGGTCGCGGTGCACTACGGGCATACCTTGCGGCCATGCAGGCGCTCATCGACGCAGTGCAGACGTCAGGCCGCCCATGAAACGTCCGATGGAAAGCAGAGCATGATTCAAGTTGAGAACCTCACCTTCACCTACATCGGCACCGACACACCCGCTGTCCAGGATCTCGGTTTCACGATTCGGCCAGGTGAAATCTTCGGTTTCTTGGGGCCTAGCGGGGCTGGCAAATCTACGACACAAAAGATCCTGATCCGTCTTCTGCGTGATTATCAGGGGACGGTCAGTGTAATGGGGCGAGACCTGCGCTCCTGGCGGGACGATTACTACGAGCACATCGGTGTGAGCTTCGAGCTGCCCAACCACTATTCCAAGTTAACCGGTGTTGAGAATCTGAGATATTTCGGAGCACTCTACCGGGGGAACAGCGTTGAGCCGATCGAACTGCTGGAAATGGTCGGGCTGGAGGAAGACGGCGACATGTACGTCGCGCAATACTCCAAGGGCATGAAGAATCGCCTTAACGTGGCGCGTTCCCTGCTGCATCGACCTCGACTGCTCTTTCTGGACGAACCGACGGCTGGCCTGGATCCGGTGAATAGCCGCCGAATCAGAGAACTAATCAAAGCGCAAAAAGAGACCGGGCGCACCATCTTTCTGACGACCCACGACATGACTGTCGCCGATGAGTTGTGTGACCGAGTCGCCTTCATCCTCGACGGTCAGATAAGCCTGGTCGATACCCCGCGCGCGTTGAAGCTGCGTTATGGCCGGCCCGAAGTGCGGGTGGAATACCTGTTAGACGGCAGCCGCACGTTTTGCGACTTCCCGCTATCTGGTCTGGCTGATAACGCCGAATTCCTGTCCACTCTGCGGGACAACGAGGTTCAGACCATCCACAGCAGAGAAGCCACATTGGAGACAGTCTTCATTCAGGAGACCGGCCGGAGCCTGTGATGAGGCGCTTGCTCGCTACCGCTCTACTGGATATTCAGCTTCAATTCCGCAACGGCTTCTACTACGCCTCAGCATTTGTCGCTGTAATTCTCATCATCATGCTCAAACAGTTGCCGCAAATCGATTGGACCCAGTGGTGGCCGGCAGTCATACTGGAGAACCTTGTTGTCAACGCCTTCTACTTCATGGCCGGATTGGTACTGTTGGAAAAAGGCGAAGGTACGCTCGAAGCGCAGGTCATTACCCCCTTGCGTTCGTGGGAATATCTGGTCGCGAAGGTACTAACGTTGGGTCTGCTTTCGTTGCTGGAAACGCTCGCGGTCGTAGTGGTCGTCTCCG
Organism: Gemmatimonadota bacterium; assembly: GCA_039588075.1. GTDB lineage: Bacteria > Gemmatimonadota > Gemmatimonadetes > Palauibacterales > KS3-K002 > JBDHAL01. The sequence goes on from JBDHAL010000026.1 coordinate 15,524, forward strand.
GTATTGCGTTCAACTGGCTCCTCCTCATCCTGGGTGTGCTCTTTCTTGTCGCCACGTACTCTTTGTACGGGTTCTGGGTGATAGCGCGTTACGCCTCTATAAGTGAGTTCATCCTGCCTTCAGTGATGTGGACCTTAGGTTTCTCCCTGCCGCTTCTTTACTATTTCGATCTCTGGAGAAGCTGGGTGCTGTTCCTGCATCCGATCCAGGGCCCGCTGCTGTTGATGCAGGCGGCGTTTGAAACCATACCAGCGTGGCAGATCGCATACGGTGTGTTATATGCGCTGTTATGGACAGGCCTGGCCTATATCTTCGGCCAGCGCGCCTTCTACCGGTTTGTCGTCACAAAGGAAGGACTGAAGGCAGGATGAAAGCCATCACCGTTCTGCGTTCACTGGGCCCCATCGACCTGCTCAACCTTCGACGAGACAGCGCTCTATCTTGGATGATCTTTATCCCTATCCTGAGCGCCCTTCTTCTGCGTTGGGGTGTGCCGCCGCTGGCGGAGCGCTTGATCGAAGGCCATGGCTTTGACCTTGCGCCCTATTATCCGGTCCTGCTGGCGTATTTCTTCGTAGTCATTTGCCCGATCACGTTTGGCGTCCTGATCGGCTTCCTCCTACTAGACGAGAAAGACGACAACACCTTGACCGCCCTGCAGGTGACGCCGCTTTCGCTGATCAACTACATTGCGTACCGGGTCGCCATCCCCGTCGTGCTTACGATAGTCTTGATGTTTGTAGTTTTCCCGCTTGCCAATCTCAATCAGTTTGATCCCAAAGCTATCGCGATAACTGCAATTGCCGCCGCACCGATGTCGCCATTCTTTGCTCTATTCCTGGCCTCCCAGGCACAAAACAAGGTGCAGGGGTTTGCACTGATGAAGCTATCAGGCATTGTGCTAATCGCACCCATCCTTGCCTACTTCGTCAATTCAAACTGGGAGTTTGCTTTTGGCATTGTGCCGACGTACTGGCCAATGAAGGCATACTGGATGCTGGAAGCCGATCGGGCGGGAGTGTGGCCCTATGTTGTCGTGGCGGTGGGTTACCAATCGCTCATGACGGCATTCTTTGTTCGGAGGTTTTACAGAGTATTGCATCAGTAGACGAGACCCGCGTTAGCCGTTGGAGGGGTCCTACGTAGAACTCGGGTGACGGACGGAGGGAATAATGGCTGGTTCGTTGGTTTTGGGCCTAGCTCTGCTTCTATGGGGCGTTGCAACAGTCTTGACGGCGTTGTTCAAGCCGAAGGCGATCTGGAGAATGGGCAAGATTCAGGGCTTCGTTCAGGTCCTCACGGAGACTGGGGCGGTGATTTTCTTCAGCACCATGGGGGCGGTCGCGATTGCCGCAGGGATTATTGTCTTGCTTCGATGATCGCCATGACCGACAAATTGGACTGCGGGGATTATCTGTACCTGACGCAGTCATGCTTGGCGGTTGGGCATCCGGGCGCGGGCGGGGGCGATGACGTTGACGATATGGGCGTCGACTCGGGCGGCTCTTGATAGCGAGGAGGGTTTTGTGTAGCTTGGGTGCCCTGTAGGAGAGGACCGCAGAAAACCGAGGAGTGAGACTTCCTGATGCAGACTGAGATGATCGATCGAAACGGACCCCAGCGCCGAGTCTGGTATGTCGGTGGCCCGAACCATGGGACCGGTGTGTCCATGAGCATCGGTGACACGCTGGGTTCCAATGTCGAACTGGCACGGGGAGGAGCACCCTAGAAGCAGCGGATATCATCTGAAGTGATCCGGCCTTCCGGGGTCCTCCGAGGACCCGGGAAGGCCGTTTTCTTTGCGACGAGATCGAGGATCACGACAGATGATGAATCAAAAGCACACTCCGAACCACGACATCATTGCCCGCTACACGGACCAGCCGCAGCGGCTACCGGTCGAGTTGCGCGCACAGATCGAGGCCGCTTGGGGCGGTCGCCCGGTCCAGCTCTACGCGCTGGCGGATCTCGATGCCTCGATGCGTCTGGCGGAGCTCTGGGTGGTCCTCGGCCCCCGGCACGTGGCGATCGCCCGCCCTGGCGTGACGCGAGAGGGCTGGGATCTGCTGAGCATCGATCGCTCGCGGATCCGGGCGGTGCGAGAGTCGCCGGGGCTGAGCGGCAGCACCTTGTCGATCCTCGGCGAGCCGGATGACCCGGCGCTGGGCGTGGTGCGCTTCACGAATCGGCAACGACGGGCGTTCGAGAACATCAAGTTCGTCCTCGAGCAGCAGCTCGAGGGCCGCACGATCGAGCCGAAGGATGCCGATCGCCAGTATGCCGAGAGCGTCGCCGGGCCGATCAAGGAGGCCCAGGCGCTGGTCGCGGGCCATCGCATGGCGGTGATCTGGCGGCTGCTGGCGTATCTGCGCCCCTACCGGCGGCAGGTGGCCATCGGGATGGGCGCCGCGGCCGTGATCACGCTTGTCAGTTTGGTTCCGCCGTACCTGGCCGGGTTCCTCATCGACCGTGTCGTCAGGCCCGTGCAGGATGGGTCGACCGGCGTGGCGGCGGTGGCGAGCATCGCCTGGCTGGCGGTTGCCAGCATGGCCGTGGTCTACCTGGTTCGCCAGGCCGGCGCGCTGGTGCGACTGCGGATGCTGTCGGTGCTCGGCGAGTGGGTCGCGCGCGATCTGCGAACGGAGCTGTTCGAGCACCTGCAGCGTTTGAGCCTGAGCTTCTACTCCCGCAAGAAGACGGGAAGCCTGATCACGAGGGTCAGCTCCGACACCGACCGGTTGTGGGAGTTCCTCGCCTTCGGGATCGTCGACGTGTCGCTCTCACTGGTGATGCTGGTCGGGCTGAGCGTCGTTTTGATCAGCCTCGATTGGAGGCTCGGGCTGGTCATGACAGTCCCGGTCCCCTTCTTCTGCTATGCGATCTTCTTGCACGGAGAGCGGATCCAGCAGTTGTTCCTGCGCGCCTGGCGGAAGTGGTCGCGGGTGACGGACGTGCTCTCGGATACGATCCCGGGCATGCGTGTGGTGAAGGCGTTCAACCAGGAGGACCGCGAGGCCGGTCGCTTCCACGAGCGCAACGACGACGTAACGGACGAGTTCAGCCGCATCCACCACCTGTGGACGACGTTCTGGCCCGGACTGATGCTGGCCGTGCACGGGACGACGGTGGCCGTGTGGGCCTTCGCGTTGCCGAGGCTACTCGGAAGCGCGACCGGTACGCCCACGCTGTCGGCGGGTACCTTCGTGTCGTTCCTGTTGTACACGACGATGTTCGTGGCGCCGATTGAGATCATCGGCCAGATGGCGCGAATCATGAACCGCGCGACGACCTCGGCGCATCGCGTCTTCGAAGTGCTTGATACGGAGCCGGAGATCGTCGATGTAGCTGAGCCGGTGCGGCTCGAACCGGTGGCGGGCCACGTGACGTTCGAGAACGTGACCTTCGGGTATGACGGTGTTCGCCAGGTGCTGCGTGGAGTGAGCTTCGAGGTCGAGCCCGGCGAGATGATCGGGCTCGTGGGTCCGTCGGGTGGTGGCAAGACGACTGTGATCAACCTGATCGCCCGGTTCTACGACGTGACGGGCGGTGAGATCCGGATCGACGGCGTCGACATCAAGAAGCTGGACACGGGTCACTACCGGCGGCAGATCGGGATCGTGTTGCAGGAACCGTATCTGTTCCACGGAACCGTGCTGGACAACATCAGATACGGTACGCCGGAGGCGTCGCTCGGCGATGTGATCGAGGCCGCGCGGGCCGCCAACGCGCACGACTTCATCTGCGATCTGGCGCACGGCTACGACACGGTCGTGGGTGAGCGCGGCCATACGTTGTCGGGCGGCGAGCGCCAGCGAGTATCGATCGCGCGGGCGATTCTTCACGACCCGCGCATCCTGATACTGGATGAGGCGACGAGCGCCGTCGATACCGAGACGGAGAGAAACATCCAGCAGGCGCTGGATCGCCTGGTCGCGGGGCGAACGGTGTTCGCCATAGCGCACCGTCTCTCGACACTTCGTAAGGCCTCGCGGCTTTTCGTGGTCGAGGACGGCGTGCTCAAAGAGACTGGAACACATCAAGAGCTGCTGCAGAAGCCGGATGGCAGGTACCGGAAGCTGTACCAACTCCAAAGAGAACTGGCGTGATGGGCGCCGGCCGTTCGACGCGGCCGGCGGCCGGCGCCGTGGAGGTTACCATGAAGCGAGGACCCTATGCAGAGGCCCTGAAGCCGACCGCCAGGCGGGCCGCGGTTGCGAAGTCTGCCCTCGAGGCCGAGACGGCGGGTCTCAGGTTGGAGCGAAGGATCGATGGGCAGCTTTGGGCGACCCGGGGCGGGGACCGGCGCGCGGTTTGGGTACGACGCTGCTTTCCGTGGACCGGGCCGACTCGCTACGTCTCGCTGCGGGATGACGACGAGAAGGAGTTCGCGCTGGTCCGCGACTTGAACGAGATGGATGCTGACTCGCGCGCCGCACTGGAGGAAGCGCTGGCGGAGGCGGGTTTCCTACTCAGGATCGCCCGCATCCTGGCGATCGACGAGGAGGTCGAGATTCGAAACTGGAAAGTCGACACCCATCACGGTCGCAGGACGTTCCAGACGCGGCTGGACGACTGGCCCCGAGAGGTGCCTGGCGGCGGCCTGTTGATACGGGACGTAGCCGGTGACCTGTACCACGTGCCGGACCCGAGCGATCTCGACCGCAACAGTCGCGAGCTGTTGTGGGCGTTCGTCGACTGAGGTCTCCGCTCTGGTTTGCCGATAGACGCGATCGTCGACAGATTTCTAGCATGCTTCGCGACGACGAAGTCAGGCAGAAGGAGCGAGCGCTGTACGACGTGCTGCGCGGTTGCGGCTCCGTGGTGATCGGCTACAGCGGTGGCGTCGATTCGGCGTACCTGGCGAAGGCGGCGCTCGCTGCGCTGGGCGCGGAGCGCGTGCTGGCGGTAACGGGGCGCTCGCCGGCCTACCCGGAAGTACAGTACGAGATGGCGTTGGAGGTGGCGCGCTCC
>JBDHAL010000027.1:0-20301 GCA_039588075.1 Gemmatimonadota bacterium
GAGCGGCGGTTCGATGGGCCAGAGCTCTGAAGGCGAAGTCGGAGGCTGACATTGGCGGCTGATAGCAGGAGTCCCGCAGCTCAAACAGCTGGCTCGCTCGCCGACATCCCTGAGGGGAACGTCGCCGAACTGTTCCTCGCCGCGGTTGACCGGTACGGAAAACCCGACGCGCTGAAGTACAAGCAGGGCGGAGCCTGGCACAGTATCTCCCACGCAGACCTCTACCGTGACGTAAAGTGTGCGGCCCTCGGTATGGAAACGCTGGGCATCTCGGCCGGCGACACGGTCGCCATTCTCTCCGACAATCGGCCCGAATGGCTGGTCGCCGATTTCGGCTGCGTGATGGCCCGCGCGGTCAGCGTTCCGCTCTACCCGGTGCTCCCTGGTGAGCAGCTCAGCTACATGCTTCGCGATAGCGAAGCGAGGGCGATATTCGTCTCCACTGATGAGCAACTGGCCAAGATTCGAGAGATCAGGTCGGAGATCCCGTCTCTCGAGCACGTGATCGTCTTTGGCGATTCGGAGGACCGCGAGCCGGGTATCATGTCTTTCGCCGAGCTTCTGGCGCTCGGCGAGCCGCTGGCGGCAGAGCGACCGGACGACGAGTACCGGGAGAATGCGCTTGCCACCGATCCCCACGATCTGCTGACCATCTTGTACACATCGGGTACGACCGGGCAGCCGAAAGGCGTGATGCTGACGCACAACAACCTCGTCTCCAACGTGCGTTCGGTTCTGGCTGTCTTCGACATCGGTGAAAGAGATATTTCGCTGTCGGTCCTTCCGCTCTGCCACATCTTCGAGCGCATGGCCGGTCACTATACTATGTTTACGGCCGCAGTGACCATCTGCTATGCCGAATCGCTCGAGAAGTTAGGCGACAATTTCGTCGAGACCCGCCCCACGGTCATGACCCTGGTCCCGCGCGGGTACGAGAAGCTCTTCGCTCGCGTCGAAGAGAAGGCGCGCCAGGGTGGTCCGGCAAAGGAGAAATTGCTGCGTTGGGCCATCGACGTGGGCGGCCGGCACCTCGACAGAAGGTTGGCTAGTCAGAAGACCGGCCCCTGGCTCAGCCTGCAGTACCGCGTCGCCGATCGGCTCGTGTTCTCGAAGCTGCGCAAGGCGACGGGTGGCCGCATTCGCTTCTTCGTCTCCGGTGGCGCTCCGTTGAACCCCGCGCTGGCCCATTTTTTCCTCTCCGCGGGCCTGACCGTCGTTGAAGGCTACGGCCTGACCGAAACGTCGCCGGTGATCTCGTTCAATACGGCTGATGACATCCGGCTGCGCACAGTCGGTAGGCCGATCGCCGGGGTGGAGGTCGCGATCGCCGAAGACGGTGAGATCCTCACGCGGGGCCCGCACGTGATGAAGGGCTACTACAAGATGCCCGAGGCCACCGCGGCGGCGATTACCCCGGACGGGTGGTTTCACACGGGCGATGTCGGTGAACTGGTGGACGGCCAGTACCTGAAGATCACCGACCGCAAGAAAGACCTCATCGTCACGGCCGGCGGCAAGAACATCGCCCCACAGCCGATCGAGAACCGGGTCAAGACGAACCCGTATGTGAGCGAGGTCATCATGGTCGGCGACCGGCGGAAATTCCCGGTGCTGATCATCGCGCCCAACTTCACGGCGCTCGAAAGCTGGGCCCGCTCACGGAGTATCAGCTGGGCGAGCCGCGAGGAGCTGGTGCGGGAGCCGCGCGTCGTCGAATTCTTGGAGGGCGAGATCCTCGGCGGTCTCGGCGATCTCGCCCGCTTCGAGCGCCCCAAGCGAATCGCGCTGCTACCCCGCGAGCTGACCATCGACATGGGCGAGATCACTCCGAGCCTCAAGGTCAAGCGCCGGGTCATCGAGTCAAAATACCGCGACGTGATCGAACACCTGTACTCCGAGGAGTAGCCCGCCTTCCCATTGCTCGTTCTGCACTACTGCAATGTCGAACACCGCACACCGAACACCGCCTTGAGAAGGGCGCACTACAAGGCCTGATCATTGATCATTAAGACCAAATCGTTAACGGCATAACTTCGGGAGCTCTGAGAGCCGGTAGATCTTCGACATCAGTGATTCGGGCTCAATGATTGATGATTGAAGTGCCCCCTTCTCAAGGCGGTGTTCGGTGTGCGGTGTTCGACATTGCAGTAGAGAAGCAGTACGGAGACCCAGCAGAGGAGTGGACACAGGCGTTAGGGCACCGTAAATTGCCACCAGGTGAGAGGATCGGACCCCCCCTCCGTGTCCCACCGCCCATTCCGGCGTCGCGGGCGTACCATATCTGTCGGACAAATGCCAGAGCGGAACATCGCTGTCGTCATCCTTGTAACCGCACCGGATGGCCAGGTCGCGGCTGAAATAGCGCGCCGGCTACTGGAGGAGCGGCTTGTCGCCTGCGCCAACATCGTGCCGGGCCTGCGCTCGCTCTACCGGTGGGAGGGCGAGGTGCAGGACGACAGCGAAGTCCTGATGCTGCTGAAGGGGCGGGAACAGGATGTCGAGGTCATCGCCGAGCGGGTACAGGAGCTGCATCCGTACTCGGTCCCGGAGGTCGTTGCGACGGAGATCGTAGCGGGCCTGGATGCCTACCTCGACTGGATTCGGGCCGAGACGGAGCGGAACGATGCCTGAGGTGGACGAGACCGGGACCGGCGGCGGAGCGAAAGCGGGCGGGTCTGGAGACAAGCTGTACAGCAAGGCGAAGGAGCTGAGCGGGAAGGGCGCCCTACGAGAAGCGGTAAGCACCTATAGGGAGTTGCTGGCCCTCGATCCCAAGCATCTGCGGGCCCACAACAACCTCGGCTTCCTCTACGACCAGCTCGGCGACTACGAGCGCGCGCTGGCGGAGTACAAGGCGGCGGAAGCTCTCGACCCTGACGACGTTCGTCTGCAGTGCAACATCGCCGCGGTGCTGGCCTCACTGGGCCGCTACCGGGAAGCAGAAGAGGAGCTGAGCAAGGCGCTGGCCGCGGACCCGAAGAACGCCGATGCCAGGGAGAACCTGGGGCTGGTGTATTTCAAGAAGGGGCTGTACGCGGAGGCGTCGGACGAGCTGCGGCGGGCGGCGGAGCTCGATCCAACGCGGGCCAGCGCGTACCTGTACCTAGGCGAAGCGCTGAACCGTCTGGACGAGATCGAAGCGTCGCTGACGGCGCTGCAGAAGTCCGTAGAGCTGCGGCCGAGCCCGCGGGCCTACTATACCATGGGGATACTGTACGATCGCATGAAACAACCGAGCCTCGCGAAGGCCATGTACCGGAAAGCGGAAGAGTTAGGAGGATGGTGAAGCGGCGAAGGAGATGGCGGGCCGTGGGGCTGACGGTCCTCGCGCTGTGGGTGATCGTGCTGGCCTGGCACGTCCGCCGCGAATACTTCCGGCCGATCTCCGTTCGGCTGGCGGAAGCTTCGGCCAACCTGGTTCCGATGGCTGCCTTTTACACCATCACTCTGGGTGATCATACCATCGGATATGCCGCGTCCCGCATCGACACGGTACCCGAGGGATTCATCCTGGAAGACGACATGCGGCTACGGATAGTGGCGCTGGGGAGCGAAGTGCCGGCGGCGTCACGCACCGTGGTGAGGTTGGGGAAGGGCCTCGACCTGCAGGACTTCGAGTTCGCGCTCAGGTCCGACTTCGGTGACTTCAAGGTCGACGGAGCGATGCAGGGTGACAGCATGCTGCGTGTGGAGATAGAGGCGGGTGGAGACCGGCAAAGTTTGGACATGCCCACGGGCGGACCCATCGTCCTGCCCCAGGTGATGCCGATGCACTTCGCTCTGGCGAGCGAGCCGAGCCCGGGAGCCGTTTACGCCTTCGACGTGTTCGACCCCAGCGTGCTTGAGCACCAGCAGGTGACGATCGAGGTTCTGGACCGCGAGACGCTGATCTACCCGGATAGCGTTGACTTCGATGAGGAATCGCAAAGCTGGATACTTCAGACCTTCGACACGGTCCAGACCTGGCACGTACGGCAGAGCTTCGGCGGCGTCGAGCTGGAGTCGTGGCTCGATCCCGATGGCATGGTCGTCAAGGCGACGAGCGCTCTCGGTTACACGATCGAGCGGACCGCGTTCGAAATCGCCTGGAACGCCTACCGGTCTCTGGAAGACGCGGGTGGCGGTTCTCTGGCCCTGGATACGCCCGACATCATCGAGCAGACGGCGATCTCTATCGGCGTGGAGCTACCCGAGGGCGATCGACTTAGAGGGTTGGCGGTGAGGCTGCGGAATGTGGACCTGGAGGGCTTCGATCTGGTGGGCGCGCGCCAGCGATTGAGTGGCGACACGCTGTTCGTGGAGGGCGAGCCGCAACTGGCGAGCCCCGACTACAGCCTGCCTGCCGATCCGGATGACTGGCCCGACGATCTGGCGTCGACGCCGCTCATCCAGGTCGACGACCCGGAAATCCGCCGGGTCGCGGAGCGGGTGGTGGGAGATACGAGCGATCCCGCGGTAGCCGCGGAGCGACTGACCGAGTGGGTCTACGACAGCCTCGACAAGGAGATCAGCCTGAGCGTTCCCAGCGCGCTTCAGGTGCTGGAGGCCCGGCGCGGGGACTGTAACGAGCACACGGTGCTCTATGTGGCGCTGGCGCGGGCCGCTGGGCTGCCGACGCGCACGGCCGCCGGGCTCGTCTACGTGCGCGGCCAGTTCTACTACCATGCCTGGCCGGAAGTGTGGCTCGATCGCTGGGTTCCCGTCGATCCGACGCTGGGCCAGTTCCCGGCCGACGCGTCACACCTTCGCTTCGTCATCGGGGGCCTGGCCCGGCAAGTGGAACTCGTTCGCCTGATCGGACTACTACAGCTGGACGTAGTGTCTGTGGAGGAAAGGTGATACAGCTAAAAGACCTGACTAAGGAGTACGGAAGTTTTTGCGCCCTGCGGGACCTGAACCTGACGGTGCCCCGGGGTATGCTCTATGGCCTGCTGGGGCCCAACGGCGCCGGGAAGACCACGGCTCTCCGCATCATCGCGGGCATTCTCCAACCCACGGCGGGCACCGCGATGGTCGGCGGTTTCGACGTCCAGAAGGACCCGGAGCGCGCCAAAGGTCGGCTGGGCTACATACCGGATCGACCCTTCATCTACGAGAAGCTGACAGGGGCTGAGTTCCTCAAGTTCGTCTCCGGCCTGTACGGCCAGAACGGCAACGAGATCGAGCGGCGTATTGATGAGCTGCTCGGCGTTTGGGAGCTATCGGACTGGCGCGACGAGTTGCTCGAGACGTACAGCCACGGGATGAGGCAAAAGCTCATCATTTCTTCCGCCCTGATTCATCGGCCCGAGGTCATAGTGGTCGATGAGCCGCTGGTCGGGCTCGACCCGAAGGCGGCACGCATGCTGAAGGACATCTTCCGGGGATTCGTCGAGCGAGGCGGCACCATCCTGATGTCCACTCACACGCTCGAGGTCGCGGAAGCGCTCAGCGATCGCATCGCCATCATCCAGGACGGCGTGATTCGCGCCGAGGGGACGATGGAGGATCTGCGACGCGAGGCTCAGAGCGGCGATGCCGGCCTCGAGGAGATCTTCCTGAAACTGACGGGCGGCCACGAGGCCCAGGAACTGCTGGAGGTCCTCGGCTCGTGAGCCCGAAGTCCGCCGGTCTCTGGCACATGCTGAGACCGAAGCGTATCACCGCGCTTCGCCGCTTCAGCAAGCAGAGCTCCGGCGGTGGCAAGACCACGACGATCGTCGTCGTCGGCGCGATCTTCTGGTTGGCCGCCTACGGCATCCTCTTCCGCATCCTGCGCTACTTCCAAAGCGTGGAGGATATCGGCGATCTCCTGGCCGCCAAGCTCCTTGGCTTGATCTTTCTGACGTTCCTCGGCGTCCTCCTCCTCTCGAACGTCATCACCGCCCTCTCGACCTTCTTCCTCTCACGCGATCTCGAGTTGCTCATGGCTTCGCCCTCCGAGTGGGAGCAGGTCTATCTCACCAAACTGGTCGAGACCGTGATCCATTCGAGCTGGATGATGGCCTTGATGTGCGTCCCCATCCTGGTCGCCTACGGGAGGGTCTACGGCGGCGGCCTGACGCTGCTCGTTGTATCGCTGGCCGCGATCGTGCCGTTCTTCTTCATTCTGGCGGCGCTGGGCTCCGCGGTAACGCTGTTGCTGGTCAGCATCTTTCCGGCGCGCCGCGCCAAGGACATCTTCGGCGTCATCACCGTCGCCGCGGCGGGCGGCGTGGTCCTCCTGATTCGGCTCTTGCGGCCGGAGAGCCTGGCGAAGCCCGAGGGTTTCCGGAACCTGGGTGAGTTCATGGCCGTGTTGCGTGGGCCGACCTCGCCCTGGCTGCCCAGCGAGTGGGCGTCCGATGCGATCATGGGAGTCCTGCAGGGTCGCCTCGACCCCTTCACCCTGCTGCTGCTCTGGAGCACCGCCCTGGGCGTGGCCGTGCTGGGCGCGATCTTCCACCAGCGCCTCTACCCATCGGCCTTCACGCGATCGCAGGAAGGCGCTCAGCGGCACACGGCCGGCCGCCGCCTCGGCGTGTCGATTCGCTTCCTGTTCCGGCGCATCGGCAGCAGCCGCGCGGAATTGATGTTGAAGGACATCCGGGTGTTCTTCCGCGATACCACGCAGTGGTCACAACTCATCCTGCTCGGCGTACTCGTGGTGGTCTACATCTACAACATTCGGGCGCTGCCGCTCTACACCGAAGGCGTGAGCTCCTACTTCGCGAACATCGTCTCGTTCGTGAACGTCGGACTTGCCGGCTTCGTGCTATCGGCGATCGCCGCGCGCTTCGTGCTGCCCGGCATAAGCCTGGAAGGGCCGACCCTCTGGCTGCTTCGTTCCAGCCCCCTGAAGGCTCGGGACCTGCTCTGGAGCAAGTACTGGGTCGGGACCGCACCGCTGCTCGTGCTCGCCATCGTTCTGACCCTGGGCACCAACCTGCTCTTGAAGGTCGGGCCGGGCATGATGGCCATGTCCGTGGTCACGATCGCTGGGATCAGCTTCGCGCTGGCAGCTCTGGCGCTGGCGTTCGGCACGGTGTTCCCGCAATTCGAGACGGAGAACATGGCGCAGATCCCCACGAGTATCGGTGGGCTCCTGTTCATGATGTCGGCGATCGGTCTGGTGGGCGCGGTGTTGATGCTGGAGTCGTGGCCGGTGCTGACGATCGTCCGTCACCGTTTGATTGGCATCAGCCCGTCGACGGATACCATTCTGATGGCGGTGGCCGGCGGCCTGGGCGCTCTACTCGTTTGTGTGGTTGCGACCGTCTTTCCGCTCAAGATCGCTCTCAAACGGATCGAAAACTTCGAAGTTTAGAAGCCATCTCGACAGCCACCAGCCGTCAGCCGTCGCTCGACGTCCAGCTCACCGCCCAACTGTCGACGCCATACCTCCGACTCTAAAACCCAAGAAGGTGGAACGTCGGACGTCGAGCGTCGAGCGTCGATCGACGGGCAGTGAGCCGGACGTCGAGCGACCGCTGTCGGCTGTCCGCTGTCGAATAAGTATCCAAGAATCAGGTTTCCCCCCGCTCCAAAAGCCCCTCCACGTTGCGGCGCTCTCCCGCGAACTCGATCCAGCCTCTCACCCTGTAAAGCGCGTTATACGGCTTTGGCCCCTCTTCGACGGTCAACTCGTTGAACTGCCGCTCGGCCGCGGTCAACTCGCACTTGATGTCGGGCTCGGGGATCCGGAACCAGAAGCGCACCGGCACGTTGCGCCGCAACTGGGCCGAGTTCGCCACCTCGACGGTTCGGGCCTCCAGTTCGGTCCAGCGCCGCGTCAGGCCGTCGGCGTACATCCAGGCGAAGGAGTCGCCGTATAGCTCGGGGTTGCGGGCGTGGAAGAGAACGATGATGGCACCGTCCTCGGACCTCAGTATGACGCGCTCGTAGGTGCCGAACCGGGTCGCGCGTTGCGGCTCCGGCACCGCGAAGCGATGGCCCACGGCTACTCCGTTCAGTCGCGCGCCGCGGCTCGACCAAACGGCCTCGCGGATCTCGTGCCAGGTGCCCGCCCGATCCTCCCAGCCGTCGAGATGGGTTCCGAGGTCCAGGGTGTAGTCCACCGCGCCCACCGTCAGGATGATGTCGTCCGAGTCGCCGTCGTCGGTGACCGTGAGACGGAGCGAGTCCGCCGGGAAAAGGCGCCAGGGGGCTCGTACGGGAGGGCTCGTGAACTCGGCGTCGAGCACGGCGCGCCAGTTCGAGCGGTTTAGCAGCCAGCCCTGGTAGCGATGGCTCAAGCCGCTCGACGTCGCCGTGTTGGCGAACTGGAGGACGATCGCCCGCGTGGCGTCCGTGCCCAACGGCAGGAACTGCAGGCTCGTTGCGTATTCGATCGCGGTGATGGTGGGCGGCACGGAGAGGTCGTCGAGGACGTTCCCGGGTGCGCCGCCCGGCCCCTCTTCGCCGCTTTCCGTACTGCACGCTGCGGCACAGAGCACCGATACGATCCAGAACATCCCCATTCTCTTCATAATTGAAAGCTAGCCGGCCGCGCCCGGCCGGGGAAGGTGGTCTGTTGCGCCATCGCCGCCCATTCCTAATCTTGCCGCGTCGCGGAACACAGCCCTCAGGCGGATAGGGCCTCACCTCCTTCGCGGTGGGAACGATGGCGCTCCACAACAAGATTGCAATCGGGCTGCTCGCCGGGGTCGGCATAGGTGGCGTGACGAACCTGTTCGGTGTCGAGCCGCTTCGTCAGATCATCACGTTCATCGAGCCAGTCGGACCGGCGTGGATTCGGCTCATCATGATGATCGTGGTTCCGCTGGTGATGGCCAGCCTGATCGTCGGGACCGCGAGCCTGGGGGATATCGCCAGGCTGGGCCGTGTCGGTGGGAAAACGATCACGTTCTACCTCGCGACGACGACGATCGCTATCACGATCGGGCTCGTCCTCAGCAACATCGTTCGGCCGGGGCGGGGAGTCGATGAGGCGACACAGGCGCAGCTCATGGAGAGTTATGCCGGCGCGACGGGCGCGCGAATCGAGTTGGCGCAGGAAGTTCCCAGCATCATCGACGTGTTGGTGAACATCATACCGCGGAACCCGATCGGGGCGGCAGCCAACGGCGAGATGCTGCCCATCATATTCTTCTCCGTCCTGTTTGGGGCCGCGCTGGCGCTCATCCAGCCGGACCGCCGCGATACGGTGCTGAACTTCTTCCAAGGGATCAACGATGTCGCGATGATCCTGGTGGACTGGGTGATGCGTCTAGCGCCGTACGCCGTGTTCGTTCTGCTGGCCAACGTGATCACGCAGTTCGGAGTCAATCTGCTCGGCAGCCTGGCCCTCTACATGCTGACCGTCATACTCGGCCTGGCGATCCACGCGTTCGGCACCTACTCGCTGGCGATGCGTTTCTTGGCCCGGATCAGTCCGGTCACCTTCTTCAAGCGCATACGCAAGGTCCCGATCATCGCGTTCTCGACATCGAGCTCCAACGCGACACTACCGGTGACGATCGAGACGGCGGAGGAGGATCTCGGCGTGAGCGACGAGGTATCGAGCTTCGTGCTCCCGCTGGGCGCCACCATCAACATGGATGGCACGGCTCTCTACCAGGGCGTCGCCGTCATGTTCATCGCCCAGGTCTTCGGGATCGATCTCACCTGGCAGGCCCAGCTGATGGTCGTTTTGACAGCGACGCTGGCCTCGATTGGGGCTGCGGGTGTCCCGTCGGCGGGAATCATCATACTCACCGTCGTCCTGGCCCAGGCTGGTGTGCCGGAGACCGGCATCGCGCTCATTTTGGGAGTCGATCGTATTTTGGACATGTGCCGCACGTCGGTGAACGTGACCGGCGATCTGACCTGTGCGGCCTTCGTGGCGCGTAGCGAGGGCGAGGAGCTGACGCCGCGCCCGGTCGGTATCGAAGAAGTGGAAGCCCGGGCGGCGGCTGGAAAAAACTGAGCGCTGTCGATTCCTCTCTCACCGCGAATCGACCGTCAACTCGCGCAGCCGGGTTGACAGTTCGTCACGCACCGCTCGGAAGGACGCCATGATTTGCTCGTCGTTGCCCTCGACCGCGGCGGGATCGGGAAGCGGCCAGTGGAGGCGCTGTACGTCACCCGGGAAGAAAGGGCAGTCTTCTTCACCCTCCTGGCAAAGAGTGATCACGAAGTCCACCTCGCCGGCAGGGATCTCGTCCACCGACTTCGATCGGTAGGCGGCGATGTCGATCCCGATCTCCTTCAGCGACTCGATGGCTCTCGGATTGACGGTGGTGGGACGCGAACCGGCGCTGAACACGGCGACGCCCGCGCGTAGCAGGTCACTGGCCAGCCCTTCGGCCATCTGGCTGCGACAGGAGTTCGCTCGACAGAGGAAGAGGACGCCCTTCACTCCTCGATTCCGAGCCGGCGGTCCAGATCGCGGAAGAAACGGGCGATCCGGCGCGCGTTGGTCCCGAGATCGCCGCGACCTTTGCGGGACGAGGACCACATGTCGAGGCGGGTCAGCGCGTTGTCGTCGAGCTTGATTTTCAGGCGGACATCGTCGACGAGCTTGAACACGCGACTCGTCGCTTCGACCCGGATGAGGCCCTTATCCTCGTTGGCGCGGACAAGCCTCCAGCGGGGCTGGGCTTTGATCATCTGGATCATCTCGTCCCACACGGTAGCGAAGGGAACGAAGTAGGTGCGCCCGCAGAGTCGTGGATCCTCTGCGGCCTCGCTCGTCTGGGCCGAGTTCTGGGTCAGTAGTTTCAATAGACCGTCGGCGACCATCGCTTTGGGGGTTCGCGGTCCGGATTCGCTCACCCTGATCATGTGAGGAGCGCGCCGGTTCTGCAAGGTGCTGCCGGGTCCCGGGATCTTTGCCGCGAGGCTGATAGGCTTAAGTTTCCAGGTCGGGAGTTCTGTAGCGGCAATCGAGGAGCCCTGCGTTCGAAGAGAGGAGATAGTACGTGAAGGTAGTCATCCCAGTGGCCGGAAAGGGGACGCGACTGCGCCCACACACACACACCGTGCCCAAGCCGCTGCTCGAGGTGGCCGGGAAGGCGGTACTCGACTATGTAGTGGAAGAGCTGGTGGGGCGGCTGGATGTGGAGCAGCTGGTATTCATCACCGGTCACCTGAAAGAGCAGGTCGAGGCGCACGTCGATAAGCACTACGATGTACCCTCCGTGTTCATCGAGCAGGCGGTCCAGAATGGAACGGCGGGTGCCATCAAGCTGGCCGAGCCCCACGTCGATGGACCGCTGCTCATCGTATTCGTCGATACGTTGTTCGATGCCGATCTGACCGTGATTGCCGACGACCCTGAAGCCGACGGTTTCATCTGGGCGAAGGAGGTGGAGGATTACCAACGCTTCGGCGTTATCGTAGCCGACGCGGACGGGACGATGCAGCAGATCATAGAGAAACCCAGCGAGCCGATCTCCCGTCTTGCGAACATAGGACTGTACTACGTTCGCGATCATCGGCTGCTGTTCGAGGGGATCGATCGGACTTTGGCCGCGGATCCGCGTCTCGGCGAGTACTTTTTGACCGATGCGCTTCAGTACATGGTTGAGCAGGGCGCCCGGATCAGGGTGCTGGAAGTGGATGGCTGGTATGATTGCGGGAAGCTCGAGACCATCCTCACCACCAATCGGCACCTGCTCGAGATGGGCCGCTCGCTGCGCCCGGACGACGCAGGTGACGCGAGGATCGTCGAGCCCGTCAGGATCGAGCCTGGAGCGCAGCTGTCCGGCTCGACGATTGGCCCGAACGTCACGATCGGCCGAGGCAGCCGCGTGGTCAGGTCGGTGCTGACCAATTGCATCGTGGGAAACGATGTGGTGATAGAAGACAGCGCGCTGACCGACTCTCTCATCGGTTCGAACGCTCAGGTGCGCGGCTTGCGCGGGTCGACCCTGATGGGTGACCATGGAGTAGCCTGGAACGTGACCGCAAAGCCGGAGGGTTAGTGCAGGGGTATCGGTGGGGACGCTGAATCAGAATCGGGCGATTGCCGCCAGTATGGAGAGCAGGCGTAATGAGCCGGAGGCGCCGTCGGTGTCGGCGAACCACTCGTTCGTAGTGTGGGTATCACCCGATTCGCCGCCGCCGCCGATCGCTATGGCCGGTATGCCGAGGGCGAGGGCGACGTTGGCGTCCGTAGATGACACGGCGTGTTCGGGCTCTTCGCCGAGCCCGCGCGTGGCTTCCTCGGCGGCTCGAACCAGGTGGTGGCCGGCCGCCAGCGATCCCGCCGGACGCTCGCCGATGATGTCCACGCCCACTTCCAAACTGCCTTCGGCCCGCTCTTCCTCGGCGGCTACGGACTCCGCCAGGCTGTCCCGGATGCGGGCCTCCATGTCGCTCAGAGTCTGGTCGGCTTTGGAGCGCAAATCGAGCTCGACCCAGGCCTCGGCCGGGATGGCGTTGATGCTCGTGCCGCCTCCCAGTCGGGCTACGGTCAGCGTCGTGCTCGGCTCTGCGGGCAGCGCGAGATTCGAGAGGCGCTGGATGAAGCCGCCGATGACGTTGGCCGGGTTGACCCGGCCCCAGTCGGTCCATGAATGGCCGCCGGGTCCCCCGATACGGACGCGGAACCGTCGACTGCCCAGGGCTTGGTGGACGATGCGACGAAGACCGGTCCCGTCCACGGCTATGAAGGCCTCCGCATCCCGAAAACGGCTTCCTTCCTTCAACAGGTGCTTGACGCCGCGAAGGTCTCCGCTCCCTTCTTCGCCGACGGTGAACGCGAACAGAATGGGATGGTGTGGCTCGATGCCGGCGTGGACCAGCGCCTTCAACACCGCCAGCGCGGAGGTCAGACCCCTGGCGTTGTCGGTTATTCCTGGCCCCACCCAGCGCGTCCCTTCCGGCTCGATCTCGATCGCTATCTCGGGTCCGAACACCGTGTCGAGGTGGGCGGCGACGATGACCGGCGCTGCCGTCGCGGCACTTCCGCCGCGCGGGTACCAGGCGAGCAAGTTTCCGATCTCGTCGAACGCGGCCTCGACGCCGAGCGAGTCCAGCTTGGACTGGATCAACTCGCCGCGCTCGCGTTCATGGAATGGCGGCGCAGGCGTGCGCGCCAGTTCGACCTGCTCGTCGAGCAGGGTCGCGGCATGCTCCACGAGCCAGGCCTGCGCTTTTGCCGTGCGCGCGTCGCTCGGCGTCAGGTTCTCTGCATCCCGGGGCTGCATGGGCCGAAACTGGGGCGGATCCCATAGTACTGTCAACGCGAAGTCGAGGTAGGCGTGCCCCCTGATATCCTCAGCATCGACTCCATGGCATTCGTCGGTATCGGCATCGCCGCGGGTTTGCTCACCAACGCGGTGGCGATCTGGATGCTCTTCCATCCCCACAAACCCGTTCGGCTGCGCTGGATCAGGTTGTTTCCGCAGGGCGCCATACCCAAGGAGATCGATCGGATCGCTCGCCGGATCGGCCAGACCGTTGGGACCCACCTGCTCCGAGCTGAAGACATAATCGACACGCTGGGCCAGCCCGAGTTTCGAGAGCGGTTCGATAGCACTTTGCGAAAGGCCCTCGAGAACATGCTCGACAAGGAACTCGGCAACCTGCGCTCGGAAATCCCGGAGAGACGGCTGGGCGATGTCACCGGCACGGTGACCGAGTTCGGCGAGCGCCTGCTGGAGGGACTGGCGGAGTATCTGGATGGCGAGTCGTTCGAGAAACGCGTGCGCGAATTCGTCGATCGGCTGAACCGCGAGTTTGGAGACGAGCCGCTGGAGCGCGTGCTGACGCCGGCGGCGCGCGAGCAGGCCATGATGATCTTCCACGACCTGGGCGAAGGTGTCGTCATGGGGCCCGGGTTCCGTAGCGCCATCGGCGAGTTCTTCCAAAGGAACCTGCGCGATTTCGTCACCTCGGACGAGTCACTCGAGAGGTTCGTACCCACCGGCGCCATCAACTTCGGCGAAGCTGTCGTGAGGAACTACCTGCCACTCGTCCTCGATCGGTTCGGCCAGGTGCTGGAGTCACCGGCCGCCCAGGAACGCGTGCGCCGGGCGCTGAGGAGCTTCATCGACGGCTATCTGAGCCAACAAGGGATGTTCCAGCAGATCGTCGGCCGGCTGATCATCACGGAACGGACGCTGAGCCAGACGGTGCAGGCGTTGGAGCGAGGCGGCGCGGAGGAGGTTGCGGCGCTTCTGCGAGAGCCCCTGATACAGGATCGGGCGGCCGCGGCGGTGAACGACGCCATCGACGACATGCTCGAGCGTCCGGTCCGCGACATATTCGGCGACATGAGTGACGACGAGCTCGCCCGAGTGGGCGATGTGCTGACCGACCGCATCGTCGATTTCGCCAGGCACGAGACGACCGAGGAGTTCGTGATCAGCCGGACCGACCGGCTCCTCAGCGCGTCTCAGGGCAAGAAACTGACCGACGTCTTGGACTACCTGGGCCCCGAAGCGGCCGACCGGATCACCGATCGCCTGGCGGATTGGATCGTCGAGGTAGCCCGAGGCGAGCGCGTACGCGGTTTGCTGGAAGCCGCCCTGGTCCGGCAGACCGAGTGGCTGCTCACCGTCCCGATCGGGCGGCTGAGGGATTACCTGCCACCCGACGCTGTGGACCGAGCCGAGCAGTTGATGTTCGATCCGCTGTGGGAGTTCCTCCAATCGCGGGTCCCGATCCTAGTCTCCGAGTTGCCGATTGCCGAGATGGTGGAGCACCGGATACGCGCTTATCCGATCGCGGAGCTCGAGCGCCTGATTTGGACCGTGACGCGCCGCGAGTTACGGCTCATCATCTATCTGGGCGGTTTCCTGGGCGCCGTGGTCGGCTCTCTGATGGTCGTTTTTCAGGCGCCCAGCGTCGGACTCGTGTATCTCGGTGTGATCGTCGTGCTTTCATACGTTTTCCTCAACTTCCGCTAGCCCGGCAGTGGCACGAGTGATCGGCCGGGACGGCGATGTCAAATCACAAAGCCGCGTGAACTCGCTGCGCGGGCGGTTTCTCCGGGCCGGCTTCATCCTGTCACTGGCATGGGTTGTTCTGTTCCCTCGGTACCTCGATGCCCAGGTCGTCTCCTTCCGGTTCGTGGCTCTCGACATGTACGGCGGAGCCGTTTTGCCCGTTGACTCGAAGGTCGGGGTGGCCTTCGGTGGCCGGCTGGGTTTCGCCGACATGTTTGGCGGGCTCCTGCGCCTGGGTCTCGAGCTCGGCTGGTGGACGGCGCAGCAGCAGGAGGTCGCCATCGACGTCAACGACATCGCTGGTGGTCTCGCCATCTGGATGCCGCTTGTCAGCGAGGGTGCGCTGCGACCCTACATCGGACTCGGTGGCGGCTTTCACTCCGTCGATGCTTCTCCGGCCAGCTTCGCGGTCGAGATCCCACCCCTGCTCGCTCTCCAGCTCAGCCGGCTAGACGGTGTGAGGTTCGGGGGTCAGGCCTATGCGGGGCTTGTCCTGCGTCTATCAGGAACCGGCGCGATCTGGGGACTGCTCGAGTATCGATACACCGCCGTCTCACGAATTCACAACCACCAGTTCCTCGCGGGGATCAGGCTCAGCGGCTCCGAGCGCCCGTAGCCGGCCCCGGCGCCGGACTCGCGTTGGTTGCTACGCTGCCGATCTAAGGGCTATCATGAATTCGCGTCGGCGCCCCCGATCCCGGCTCTCCGTGTCGGGCGGCGCGGGTGTCGCGTGCGGCGTTACAATCAACAGGCAGGCGAGTTGCTCACTCCCGAAGATCACGGCGGCAGCCAGGGATTCGCGGAAGCACCGGAAACGCCCGGGGCCGGTGAGGCCGTAGAGGCTTTGCTGGAAGAGATAGGCGAAGAGAGCCAATCCCAACCGGCCGGGTATTTCGGCGGGCTGCGCGGTCGCACGGCGATCGTCAGCGGCGGCGCCACGGGCATCGGCAGGCGGACCGCGATCGAATTTGCGCGTTGCGGGACGAACGTCGCTCTCAACTGGGTCGATCTTCCGGGTCGCTCGATCGCCGAGACGGCGGCGGAAGTCGAGCTGGAGCTGCAGCAGCTTGAAGTGAAGGTGCTTTCTCAGCGCGTGGACGTGCGGGATGCCGGCGCCGTGCAGGCCTTCGTGGACCACGTGCGGGAGCGGTTGGGCGGCGTTCATTTCTTGGTGAACGCGGCGGGCATCCACCGGTCGGCGCCGCTGTGGAAGATGACGGACGAAGAGTGGAAGGAAGTGGTGGACGTGAACCTGACCGGAGCATTCAACATGGTTCGGTCGGTAGCGCCCACCTTGAAGGCCCAACGGTACGGAAAGATAGTGAACATCGCATCGGTCCACGCGTTCATCGGCAGCTTCGGGGTCGCGAACTATGCGGCGTCCAAGTCGGGGCTCGTCGGACTCACGCGTTCCGCCGCCGCCGAGCTCGGGCCCTCCAACGTCAATGTAAACGGGATTGCGCCCGGCTACGTCCGCACCGGCATGTTGGCGGACGTCCCGGAAGATGTAGTGACTGAAACGATGGAGCGGGCGGCGTTGCGGCGTCTGCCGGAGACAGCCGATATCGCGCACGTCGTTCTCTTTCTTTGTTCGGAGATGGCGCGGCAGATAACCGGTCAGGTAATCAGGGTGGATGCCGGTCTGCTCGGGTGAGGCGGCCGGCGGCGATGGGAGGCTGAGAATGGCGAAGTGGACTACGGCAGCCACCGGTCTTGTGCTGGTCGCTGCGATCTCGTGTGGTGGCGGCGGTGGCGCCAGCGACGTACCGGCGCCGACGCCCGGGCTCAGCATTCTCACCGGCAAGACCGTGCTTGTCCTGCCGGTGCAATACGCGCGACAGCTACCGGATGGCTGGGTCGGCGGCGCCTCGGGGCGGCGCGACGCGGCGCTGCAGGCGACCTCTGAGATCGTTTTCGCGCTGGGAGAGTACGGTGGTCGCGCGGACTGGGTCTTCCCGGATCAGCAGCAGGCGGCGCTGGACCAGCAGCCGGCGATCGAGGGCGTGAGTCCCTACATGCTATCGGCGGGGGACCTGTTGCGTGAGGGCAGTCATGCCAAGGACTTCCGCGACCCCCTCTACGGCCAGATCCGGATGCTCGCCGCCCTCTTCGATGCCCGGTATGCCGTCTGGCCGCTCGAGGTCTTTTCTCTGCAGGAAAAAGACGAGCCGCAAGGGCGCCTGGCGATTCGTGCCTATTTGCTGGACGTCCGTGCCGGTACGGTCCTTTGGTACGGGATCGTCCCCGGCGATGATCAGCCGCCCGCTTCGGCCGGCGCTCTGGCGACCCTGGCCCAGATCTACGCCGAGCTGATCAGTCCCTGAGCCAGGTACAGCACTGCGGCCGATAGTGCGGAGATCCGAATGTCCACCGTCACGTTGATACCGGGCGACGGGATCGGCCCAGAGATCACGGACGTCGCCGTAGCCATCTTTGACGCGGCCGGCGCGGACGTCGAGTGGGATCGTCAGCTGGCCGGGGTGGCCGCCGTGCAGAAGGGGCTCGGCCCGCTGCCCGACGAGGCCGTCCAGTCGATCCTCGATAACAAGCTCGCCCTGAAGGGTCCGCTCACAACACCGATCGGTGAAGGGTTCCGCTCGATCAACGTAGCGCTCCGGAAAATGTTCGACCTGTATGCCAACGTGCGGCCTGCACAGACGCTGGTGACGGGTGGGCGGTACGAGGACATCGATATCGTCGTCATCCGCGAGAACACCGAGGGTCTCTACGTCGGTGTGGAGCACTTCATCGGGATGGAGGAAGATCCGCGGGCGGCGGCCGAGTCGGTGATGATCATCACGCGGTACGGCGCCGAGCGGATCGCCCGCTTCGCTTTCGATTACGCCGTGACCCACGGACGCAACAAGGTCACTCTGGTGCACAAGGCGAACATCCTGAAGTGCACGCAGGGTCTGTTCCTCGAAGTCGGACGGAACGTCGCCGAGGAATACGCCGGCCGCATCGAGTTCGAGGACAGGATCGTCGACAACACGGCCATGCAGCTCGTGGTCAACCCGTACCAGTTTGACGTGATAGTCACCGAGAACATGTTCGGGGACATCCTGTCGGACGAGACCTCGGGGTTGATCGGCGGCCTGGGATTGGCGCCGGGCGCCAACATTGGAAACCACGCGGCCATCTTCGAGGCCGTTCACGGTTCGGCGCCAGACATCGCCGGCCTCGGCATTGCCAACCCTTCCGCTGTCGTCCTCGCCGGGTGCATGATGTTCGAGTACATGGGTCGGCCCGAGGTTGGAGCGCGAACGCGCGAGGCCCTGGTGGCGGCGTTGCAGGGCGGCGTTCGCACTCGCGACTTGGGCGGCACGGCTTCCACACGTGAGTTCGCCGACTCTGTCATAGAGGAGCTGGGCTAGGTGAGATTCGGAGCCGAGGAAACCAACTGCCGCAGCTGCCAGCAGCTGTATAAGGCCAGCGATTTGGATCGCTACTTGTGGTGCCCCGACTGCCGCGCCGCGGTCAATCGGCGCGGGGCCCGTTGGGGGTGGCTTGTCGGCGCCGTCGCCAGCATCGGTGTTGCCGTATACCTGTACGTCAGGGTTCACCCCTCCGGGCGGTTCCTGGCGTTCTACGTACTGATTCTCGGGATGACCTTCATCCTCACCAGGCGGATTGCTGTGGCCGTGAACCACGGGTACTACCGTTCCAGGGGTGGCGCTCCCGTACCGCGGACGCCAGGGGAATCAGATTGAGGCCTCAAAATCAAATGTAAGGATTAGAAAGGTGAGCAAATTCGACGGTGTGGATTTCTTCGACGCTGATTCGCTTCTCTCCGAAGAGGAGCGGGCCGTTCGCGATACCGTTCGCGACTGGGTGGAAGACAAGCTCATGCCGCTGATCGGCAAGTGCTACGTCGAGCACCGCTTCCCGAAAGAGCTCGTGCCCGAGATGGCGGAGCTCGGCGTCTTCGGCGCGAACCTGCCGGAAAAGTACGACTGCGCGGAGCTCAACAATGTGGCCTACGGGCTGATCATGCAGGAGCTGGAGCGAGGCGACTCCGGCGTCCGCTCCTTCGCCAGCGTGCAGGGCGCCCTGGTCATGTACCCGATCTTCGAGTTCGGAAACGAGGAGCAGCGGGCACGCTGGTTGCCCAGGTTGGCTACGGCGGAGGCGATCGGCTGCTTCGGTCTGACCGAGCCCGACTACGGGTCCAATCCCGGCGGCCTGACCACCCGCGCCGTGAAGGACGGGAACGAGTGGGTGCTCAACGGTACCAAGATGTGGATCACCAACGCGTCGATCGCCGACGTGGCCATCATCTGGGCCAAGACGGGCGAAATCGACGATCCGAAATCGATCCGCGGCTTCATCGTCGAGGCGGACCGGGACGGCTACCAGGCGAAGGACCAGACGGGCAAGCTCTCGCTGCTCGCCTCCGACACCAGCGAGATAGCGCTTCTCGACGTGCGGGTGCCCGACGAGAACCTGCTCCCCGGCTCATCCGGTCTCAAGAGCCCGCTCATGTGCCTTAACCAGGCGCGCTACGGCATCGCCTGGGGCGCCGTGGGAGCGGCGATGGCCTGTTACGCCGAAGCGCTGAGCTACGCTCAGAACCGCGTCCAGTTCGAGCGCGCCATCGCTGGGTACCAGATCCAGCAGGTGCGGCTGGTCGAAATGCTGACGGAGATCACCAAGGCCCAACTCCTCTCGATCCAGCTGGGTCGCCTCAAGGATAGCGGCCGGCTACACCACGCCCAGGTCTCACTGGCCAAGCGCAACAACGTCAGTATGGCGACCGACGTGGCTCGCGAGGCGCGCCGCCTGCTCGGCGCCAACGGCATCCTCGCCGAGTACCAATCGATGCGCCACATGGCCAACCTGGAATCGGTCTATACCTACGAGGGCACCCATGACGTCCACAGCCTGATCGTCGGTCAGGAGATAACGGGGCTCAGCGCCATAACCTGACCACCGTACGGCTTGAATTTCTTGCCGCTTTGAGAGAAATTGCTGGCCGGTCCGATACTCCCGCGCGCCCGTAGCTCAATTGGACAGAGCACTGGGCTTCGGACCCAGGTGTTGGGGGTTCGAATCCTCCCGGGCGCGCCTGGCTTCCGTAGGTCCGCTGTTAGTACTGCAATGTCGAACACCGCACACCGAACACCGCCTTTCGAAGGGCGCACTTCGAGGCTCGATCACTAATCACTGAGACCGAAGACCAAATGCACATAGGCCTTCTGGGTTGGCTATTTCTGATTAGTGATCAAGGCTTGCCGTGCCACCTTCGAAAGGCGGTGTTCGGTGTGCGGTGTTCGAAATTGCAGTGGCGCAGCTAGTCGTCGCGGCCGATCTCGAGCATCCGGGCGAGGGCGAGATGGGCCCGCTCGCGGACGTCGGCCGGAACATCGACTTCGTGGCAGCCTTCCCGCAACGAGGCCAGGGTGTTCTCCAGGGTGATCTTCTTCATGTGGGGGCACAACGTGCAGGG
>JBDHAL010000028.1:0-20256 GCA_039588075.1 Gemmatimonadota bacterium
GACATCGAGAGCGGCGCGCGCGGTTCGCGACACGCACATGTCAGAGCGCTGCTGTCGGAGCTCACCGGCGCGGAGGACGCTCTGGTCGTGAACAACAACGCGGCCGCCGTCGTCCTCGCACTGAACGAGCTGGCCGACGGGCGCGAGGTGATCGTTTCCCGCGGCGAGCTGGTGGAGATCGGCGGCTCGTTCCGCGTGCCCGAGATCATCGCGAAGAGTGGCGCCCGAATCGTCGAGGTCGGCGCCACCAACCGGACGCACGCCGACGACTACGAGGGTGCCATCGGGCCGCAGACCGGCGTCCTGCTCAAGGTGCACCGCTCGAACTTCAGCCAATCGGGGTTCGTCAGCGAGGTGGCTATCGAGGAACTGGCGGATATCGCGCACCGCCACGAGCTGCCCGTGGTGCACGACCTCGGATCCGGTCTGCTGCCGGACGCCCAGCGCGCCTTCGGCTTGCCCGCCGAGCCGCACGTGCGCGGATCGCTCGGCGCCGGCGCCGACGTCCTCACCTTTAGCGGCGACAAGCTGCTGGGCGGACCCCAGGCGGGCATCATACTGGGACGGGCCGATCTCATCGCCCGACTCCGGGTCAACCCGCTGCTCCGCGCCCTGCGGGTCGGCAAGCTGACCCTCGCCGCCCTCGAGGCGACGCTCCGACTGTGGCGCGATGAGGGGACCGCGGCGGCCGAGGTCCCGGCGCTGGCGATGATCGGAGCGGGGGAGGAAGCGCTCAGGCAGCGCGCCGAGCGGATCGCCTCGGCGTTGCGGGAACGGGCTCAGAAGGCGAACATCGAGCTTGTGGAGGGCAGTGCCGAGGTCGGCGGCGGCTCCTATCCGGGCGTCGAGCTGGCCTCGTGGGTCCTGCGTGTGACGGTAGAGGGTCGCTCGGAACGCGAGCTGGAAACGGCCTGCCGGGCCGGCACACCGCCGGTCATCGGCCGCGTCCGGGACGGAGCGCTCTGCCTCGATCCGCGCACCGTGTTGCCCGATGACGAAAGCGACTTCATCGATGCGGTCTCTAACGCTTTGAGGTGGGATGGGTCAAGATAACTCGCGTCGCCCGGCGGCTTTCATCGATCGTGACGGCACCGTCATCTACGAACGTGGCGACCTCGGCCGCCCGGAAGGCGTCGAGCTGATCCCCGGCGCCGCCGAAGCCCTGCGACGCCTGAAGGACGCCGGCCTCCTGCTCGTGCTCGTCACCAACCAGTCGGGCATCGCGCGCGGCCTCTTTTCCGAAGAGGATTTCTTCGCTGTTCAAGACCGCATGATCGAGCTGCTCGAAGAGGAGGACGTCGAGCTCGACAACGTCTACTTCTGCCCCCATCACCCGGATGTCGGCGGCCCCTGCGATTGCCGCAAGCCCGCCGACGGCATGTACCGCCAGGCCGAGCGCGAGATGGCCATCGACCTCTCCCGTTCCTTCTACGTCGGTGACCGCTGGCGCGACGTCGCCGTCACCGAACAGGTCGGAGGCGTGGCGTTCCTGGTACGAACCGGTGCGGCGGACGCAGATGCGCCCGCGGGGGTAATCCTGGTGGATGATTTGACCGCGGCGGCGGATAGCATACTTTCGAAATTATCTTAGTGAACATCGAACATCGAGCACGGAGCATCGAACTCCGAAAGCCGCGGCGCTGGCGCGCCTTGGATGCCGAACATCGAACCCTCATCCTCTAACATGAACGTTGAACTGCTTATCCACCGACGTTCAAGTCATATGTCCAACGTTCGATGTTCAGCGTCGGGCAGTATTCTCGACGTTCGATGCTCCGTGCTCGATGGTCAATGTTCACTATGAAATCGGAGAACCCGTGTCTAGAATACCCGCGGTAGCGGTTTTCGCCTCCGGCGGCGGCTCCAACCTCCAGTCTCTACTCGACACCTTCGGCCACGACGGCAGCCCCGATCCGTCCTGCCGCATAGCGCTCGTCGTTAGCGACCGGCCCGAGATCGGAGCCCTGGAGCGCGCCGAAAAGTCCGGCGTCCCAACGGCCATCATAAAGCCGAAGGAGTACGAGGATGCAGAGGCCTTCGGCAGTGCCTTGCTCGAGACCCTGAACGAACACGCCACAGAGCTCATCGCACTCGCCGGCTACCTAAAACTCGTGCCCGAAAACCTGGTCAGGACCTACCGGGGACGGATCATCAACATCCATCCCGGTCCCTTGCCGATGTTCGGAGGCAGCGGCATGTGGGGGCACCACGTGCACGAGGCGGTAATAGAGAGCGGTGTGGCGATCTCGGGACCGACGATACACTTTGTCGACGAACGTTACGATACCGGCCCCGTCATCGCCCAGTGGCCCGTCCCTGTACGGGATGACGATTCGCCCGACACGTTGGCCGCCCGCGTGCTGAAGTACGAGCACAGCCTCTACCCGGCCGTGCTCCGCGCCCTCGCCCGCGGGGAGGTCGCATGGACGGAGGAGGGAACCGTGCGCCGCGGTGCCTTCGGGGCGGGCGAGAGCGGTTTCGGAATGACTGACGAAGAATCAGCGCTGGCCAGCTTGGGGCCGGCCTGGCGAAGCTAAGAAGCGTCTTGCGGCAATAACACGCCTTACCACGGAGGGAAGACCTTGCCACGCGCCGTATTGAGTGTCTACGACAAGACGGGAATCGCCGAGTTTGCCGCCGGGCTGTCCGAGCTCGGCTTCGAGATCCTATCGACGGGCGGCACCGCGAGAGTGCTTCGCGAAGCCGGCGTCGACGTGAAAGGGGTCAGCGATGTCACCGGTTTTCCCGAGATCATGGGCGGCCGGGTGAAGACGCTGCACCCGGTGATCGCCGGTGGGATCCTGGCGCGCCGGAACAACAAGAGCGACATGAAGGAGCTCGGCAAGCAGGGGATCGAGCCCATCGATGTAGTAGCGGTCAATCTCTACCCGTTCGAGGAAACGATCGCCAAGCCCGACGTTACGCTGGGCGACGCCCTCGAGCAGATCGACATCGGCGGTCCAACCATGCTGCGCGAGGCGGCGAAGAACCATCCCGACGTGACGGTGATCTGCGACCCAACGGACTACGCGGACGCGCTGGAGAAGCTGAAGGCCGGCGACGTCGATCCCGAGTGGCGGCGCAGCCTCGCCGTGAAGGTCTTCCGGCACACCAGCGGCTACGACTCGGCCATCTCTCACTACCTGTCGAAAGGCGCCGGCGAGTTTCCACCCGACTTCTCGGTGCGGCTGCAGAAGATCCAGGACCTGCGTTACGGAGAGAACCCGGACCAGGAGGCCGCGTTCTACCAGATCGCCGATTCACCCGGCCGCCGCGGCGTGGCGGCGCTGGTCCAGCATCACGGCAAGGAGCTATCGTACAACAACATCCTCGACTTGGATGGCGCCCTGATGTCGCTTTCGCCGTTCGCCAGATCGGAGCGTCCGGCCTGCGCCGTCATCAAGCACACCACGCCCTGTGGCATCGCCGTCGGTGACACCGTGGTCCAGGCCTACAAGCGCGCGCTGTCGACGGATTCAACCAGCGCCTTCGGCTCCGTCATTGCCATCACCCACGAGGTCGACGGCGATGCCGCCGAGTCCATCGCCGAGTTGTTCGTCGAGTGCCTGGTCGCTCCCGGTTACTCCGACGATGCGATGAAGGTGCTAACCGCGAAGAAGAACCTTCGCATCCTGAGCTTCCCTGAGGCGTCGGCGACGTATCTCATCGATCGCGGACACCTCGAGGGCAACCTGGAGTTACGCGGTGTGCCCGGTGGCGCGCTGTTGCAGACCCGCTCCGACCCGCCCTGGCCCGGCGAGGACGAGGGCTGGCGGACCGTCACGAAGCGCAAGCCCGGCAAGGACGAGATGCGCGACCTCCGTTTCGCCTGGGCCGCCATCTGGGGCGTGAAGTCGAACGCCATCCTGCTGGCCCGCCACGAGAAGGCCATCGGGATCGGCGCCGGCCAGATGAGCCGCGTCGACGCCTCGAAGCTCTCGGCCATGAAAGCCGAAGAGGCGGGGCACGAGCCGCGGAAAGGCTGCGTGATGGCGTCGGACGCCTTCTTCCCATTCCGCGACGGCATCGACGCCGCCGCCGAAGCTGGCGTCACCGCCGTCGTCCAGCCCGGCGGCTCGATCCGTGACGAGGAGGTCGTCGCCGCCGCCGACGAGCACGAGATCGCCATGGTGCTCACAGGCCGGAGGTTGTTCCGACACTAAGGCTGTCCGGGCCGTGTAACCGGAGGTCATCTTGCTTAGACGCCACGCGTACTTGCTGCTCGCGACGCTCGTTCTCGTCTCCTGCGAAGACGCGCTTGAGCCGCCTCCCGATGATGAGCCTCTCGTTGAGCCGCTTTCCGTCACCGTCGACTCCTCCGCCGGACCGATCTTCAGAACCGTCTCGGCGACGCTCGACAGTGCGGTGGCGATCGAGGTGGACTATTGGGCCACAGGGTCTCCGCGCCTGCGAGTATCCAGTCTCATCGAGAGTCTGGAGCACGACGTCTTCTTGCCGCGGCTCCGGGCCACAACCGCGTACGAGTTTGAGATTCGCGCGATGGGCGAGGCCGGCCAGAACGTTATGTACCGTGGCCAGTTCGAGACCGACTCGCTGCCCGCCGCAGTATCGGCTTTACAAATCGAGGTTGACGGAACTCCAACCTTCCCGCTCACCATGATCGAGGTGAGGTCTCCGTGGCGCCAGGTCATCGTGGATCAGGACGGTGAGATCGTCTGGTATCGGCCTGGTGAGAATAGAGTCAGCCAGGGCTTTACCAGACTTGCCGACGGAAGCTTCGTGTTCAACGAGCGTGGCCGCCTGTCCGTCGAGACCGCGGACCATAGGGTACTCGCCGAGTTGGACCTGGCTTTCGGAATGAAGATCATACATCACGATGTGATCACAACGCCCGACAACACGCTTCTCTTTCTGACTCAAGAAAGCGCCCTCGTCGATACAACGGAGTGGACCGGCGAAGTGATTTGGGAATGGGATCCGGAAACCGATATCCTGGTCAAGCGCTGGAGCTCATTCGATTTCCTGGATCCCGCGGTCGATAGCGGACCGAGAACCGCTACCACCGACTGGCTACATGCGAACTCGCTCGCCGTCGGACCGCGCGGGAACGTGCTCGTCTCGCTCTACTGGCTTCACGAAGTGATCTCGATCGCCGCGGACTATCAGTCGGTGGAGTGGAGGCTCGGCGGCCCGTCCAGTTCCTTTGCCGTCGAAGGCGGTGCCATGGATGCCGGACAGCACACGGCCGCAGAGCTGAGTCCCGGACGAGTCTTGCTGTTCGACAATGGCCTAGACCGGCCCGACAGCCTGTTCTTCTCTCGCGCCTTCGAGATTGAACTGGATCACGAAGCGGGAACCGCCAGAATCGTGTGGGAGTTTAGACCTCAGCCCGATATATATGCGCCGGTCATGTCATCCGCTCGCAGACTGGACAACGGCAACACGGTCGTCCTGTTCGGGAACGCGGAAGGATTGGTGGGTGCGTCCGGGCCGATAGCACTCTTTGAGGTAACCCCGTCCAGCGAGGTCGTTTGGTCTCTGCATCTGGAGGGCCCGACCGGCGTGTACCGCGCCACACCGCTGGAACACGTTGGAGGGGAAGAGGAAGTGACGGTCCTGCTAAGCGCGCGCTAGACTTACATCCAGCCTGCTTGAGACCGCACGCGGAAAGGTGAGATGAGAATCGTCATTGATGTCGGGGGTTGGCTGGGAGCGATTCTCTTGCTTCTTGCCTACTTCCTTGTGTCGACCGGGAGGGTCCGCGGGTCGTCGACTCGTTACCAGGCCCTCAACATCATTGGCAGTGTCTTCGTAGGCGCCAACGCCGTCTACTATGGGGCGCTACCGTCGTTCAGCATCAACGTCGTCTGGATTGCGATTGGCGCCCTGGCCCTCGTCGCCCGGCCGACGGCAGAGCCGGAGCCCGAAGCGGTGGACAGCGAGACATGGAAGGAGGGACGATCGTCCGGTCGCAAGCCATCAAACGGACGCTAGAGGCGGAATGAACGTTCTCGGTTTGACACATTTAGCGTTCGCGTTGTCAGCTATCGCCGCCGGAGGCGCGGTCGTCGCGCTGCCGAAGGGGACGCCGCTGCACCGGCGGATCGGCTGGGTCTATGTCAGCTGCATGGTCGGCCTCAACGCGACCGCGCTGATGATCTATCGCCTGTTCGGGGGATTCGGACCGTTTCATGTCGCGGCGCTCCTCAGCCTGGCGACGATCGTCGCCGGGGTGTTCGCAGTATTGCGCCGTCGCCCGAAACGCAACTGGCTCGACCACCACGCGTACTGGATGAGCTGGTCATACGTCGGCCTGCTCGCCGCCGCCGCATCCGAGGTCACGACGCGTGTGCCCGATACGCCGTTTTGGTGGATGGTGTTCGCGGCGACCTTCGTCGTCATCGGCGCCGGCATGTGGGTCATCAACTCGCGCGTCCCCGGGATCCTCGAGAGGATGAGAGGCGGCCGTTAGCCTTTTGGCTGGCCTCCCTCTCCATTAGTTTCGTTCTCAGGCACCTACCACCAGAACGGTACGGATAATCATGAGCGCCAAGCGACTGGAGAAACTCGAGTGGTTCCGCGACTGTCGGGCAGAGCGGGACGGCGAGCCCGGCGTCTACCATTCCTACATGGCGAGCCTCGCTACGACGTTGCATCACATCTCCGGAGAGCTCGACGCCGCCTGGCTGATGGGGAGCAGCGGCTTCGCGTTCAGGTCGTTCGTCTGCCAGACATTCTGCCCCAGCGCCATGAGCATCTTCAACTGGTCGGCGGCTCTGCCGGAGGCTGTCGAGCAGGCGGGATACCATTGCACCTACGTCAGCCGCATGTGGGATGAGGAGGCGCTGGAGGAGGCGAAAAGAGGGGAAGCGCACGCGGCTATAGTGGAAGGGGTCGAGCGGGGCGCTCCCGCGATCGCTTGGGACGTTCATGGTTGTGAGTGGGGTCTCATCACGGGCTATGATGAGGGAGAGCGCTCGTACCAAACGATGACGGACGAGGGTCAGCCGTCTTCGCTCGTTTTCGAGAAACTGGGTCGCAACGGAATTGATATACTCTCGGTGGCGATTCCGGGTGAACCTAACGACCGGGGCCGCGAGGAGATCGTAGTCAACTCGCTGAAAGTCGCCGTCGCGCATGCCGAGGGTGCCGAATGGACCGAGCGGCCGGCCTACGAGAACGGCCTGGCCGGGTACGAGGCGTGGGCTGCGGCGTTCGATAAATGGTTCATGATCGTCGACGCAGGGCGGGGCGAGCGGTTGCCCAAAGACCTGCACGAGTGGGTCAGGTACTACGCCGGGCACCACTACTCGGCCCGCTGCTATGCCCGTGACTACCTGCGGGCGCTGTCGATCGACGCCCCGGCTTTGCGGCAGGCGGCGGATTGCTACGAAGAGGTCGCCTCGCACTTGAAGCCGGTTTGGGAGCGTAGCCCGGCGCAGCCCAGGCCTGAGGCGGAGTTGCTGTCATCGCTTTCCGAGTCGATTCGAAGCGCCAGGGCCGCCGAAGAGCGGGGGATCGAAAAGATCCGGGAGTACCTTGCGGCGCGTGGTGAAAAGACTGCCACGACATGACCGATAACGGCGGACTTCAGTTGGCGACTCTGGGCGGCGGTTGCTTCTGGTGTCTGGAGGCCGCCTTCGAGCTGCTCGAGGGCGTGACCGGCGTGCAGTCAGGCTACGCCGGCGGACATGTGCCCAACCCGACCTACGAGAAGGTCTGCGCGGGCACCACAGGCCACGCCGAAGTCGTTCAGGTCGAGTTCGATCCGGGCGTCATCTCGTTTCGCGATATTCTGGAAGTCTTCTTCACCATCCACGACCCGACGACGCTCAACCGGCAGGGCGCCGACGTGGGTACGCAATACCGCTCCGCCATCTTCTACCACGCGCCGGAACAGAAGGCGACGGCCGAGGACATCATCGCCGGGTTGAACGGCGAGGGCGCTTTTGGCGACCCGATCGTCACCGAGATCGCGGCACTCGATGCGTTCTACCCGGCGGACGACTATCACAACGAGTACTACCGGCGGAACACCGGACAGTCGTACTGCCAGTACGTGATCTCGCCGAAACTGGCGAAGCTCAGAGAGAAACACGCCAGCCGGCTGAAAGGCGCGGGCGGTTCGTGAAGGCCCCGCTCCTGCTCATCGTCGTTGCCTGCCTCGCCTGTTCGCCGGGTCAGGAAGACGAGCCGGCGCCTCCCAACATCGTGATCGTATTGTCGGACGACGCCGGGTACGGTGATTTCGGCGCCTACGGCAGCGAGGAATTCTCGACTCCCAACATCGACGCGCTGGCGGGGCAGGGGATTCGCTTCACGCAGGGCTACGTCAGCGCGTCGGTCTGTAGCCCTTCCCGCGCGGGCCTGCTCACCGGGCGTTACCAGCAACGCTTCGGACACGAGTTCAACATCCCGCTGCGGCCCCAGCCCGGGACGACGGTACCGGACATGGGCCTCACGCTGTCGGAGCGCACGCTCGCCCAGGCGCTGGGGGAGCTAGGGTACCACACCGGCGTCATCGGCAAGTGGCACCTCGGCGTGTCGCCGCCCTACCACCCACAGCAGCGCGGGTTCGACGAGTTCTACGGCTTCCTCTACGGCAGCCGCAGCTACTTCGCCATCGACGGGCGGATGGAACGCGGGCGACGCATTTTGCGAGGAACGGAGCGGCAGCCGGAGCCCGACGGTTACCTCACCGACGCCTTCACCGACGAGGCCGTCGAGTTCATCCGGCGCTATCATCAGGCGCCGTTCTTCCTGTACGTGTCGTACAACGCCGTTCACACGCCGATGGATGCGAAGCCGGACCAGGTTCAGGCGCTGGCCGGGATCGAGGACGAGAACCGGCGAACATTGGGCGCGATGACGATGGCGCTCGACGAAGGTGTCGGCCGGATCATCGAAACGCTCTCCGAGATGGGCATCGAGGAGAACACGCTTCTCGTCTTCCTCAACGACAACGGCGGCGCGGAAATCAACTACTCCCAGAACGGGCCGCTCAGAGGCATGAAGGGTGACAAGTTCGAGGGCGGTATTCGCGTGCCGTTCATCGCCCGTTGGCCGGGTGCATTGCCTGAAGGGCTAGAGTACGACCGGCCGGTGAGCGCCCTGGACATCTTCCCAACGGCCCTGGCCGCCACCGGCGCCGACTCGCTGCCCGCGGAACTGGACGGCGTGAATCTGCTCCCGTACCTGAAGGGCGACGTCGAAGGCGATCCCCACGAGTACCTCTTCTGGCGTCGTGGCGTTATCGCCGCCGTTAGAAAGGGAGATTGGAAGTACATTCGCGTGCCAGGGCACACGGGCTGGCTGTTCGACATGGCAACCGACTTCCGTGAGACCACCAATCGGGTGGAAGAGCGGCCCGACGTCCGGGACGAGCTGATTCGGGCGCTGGAGGAATGGGAGGAGGGCCTGAAGGAACCGCGCTGGCGGACCGATCCCGTTTGGACCCGGAACCAGCTCCGGAAACACGGCGCCGCCCCGGCCGGCGCCCGCTAGCTAGCCCGTCTCTGCGAGCTCGGCCCGGATCCTCTCGAGCGCCGCTTTGCCGCCCTCGTTCTCCGGGTTCATTTCCACCGATTTCTCGTAGTACTCGAGGGCCAGCTCCAGGTCGCCCGCCTCCATGTACGCTTGGCCCAGGCTGTCATACGGGTTCCAGGCGTCCGGGTACTCATCTACGTTCGCCTTGAAGATCGCGATCGCTTCCCTGTAATCCTCTCGGCGAAGCAGGCGATAGCCCAGCGTATTCAGCACGTATTCGTCGAAGGCCTCGGGCGGGTAGCTGTCCTTCGCCTCGTGGTACTGGGCGAACGCGGCCACGACGCCTTCCTCCTCGATCGTTTTCCATAGAGCCTCGCGCAGCCGCACGTTGAGATCGTTGAACTGGTCATAGGCCAGCCAGCCGGCTGCCGGGTGATCCCCGCCGACGGTCTCGTCGAGCATCGATTCGAGAAAGGCATGCCCGTTCTCGCTGTTTGTGAACCAGATCAAGCCGACATCGCGCTCGGGGTAGGCCACGGTGTAGGCCTTGTATCCCGAGTTGTCGCCCCAATGCCAGAACGCGCGCCCGCTCTCGTTCTCCTGCAGGCCGATCCCCAGGCCCCAGGTCACGCCCGAGTCCACCTCGATCTGCGGGCTCAACATCGCCGTCGCCATGCTGTCGCTCAGCCCGGTCCCGTTCATCATAGCGACCATGAAGCGGGCGAAATCCGGCGCCGTGGTATGTAGCGTGGCAGCGGCGTGGCCTCTTCCCCTGGTCGGCTTGTTCTTCCTCATCACTTCTCCGTTGCCGCTGTGCGGCATCGCCAGGTTCTCGTCGAAGCGATCGTCCCAGATGTAACCGCTGCTCGTCATACCGAGAGGTTCGAAGACGAGCCGCTTCATCAGTTGCTGCAGCGGCTCGCCGGTGATCGCCATGACCGCCCGCTGCAGGTATCCGAACCCTTCGCCGGAGTAGCTGAACTCACTGCCCGGCTCGAAGTCGATGGTCAGTTGGCCGCCCCACGGTCGCCAGTTCGGAAATCCCGGCGAGTGGGTCAGCACGATGCGCGGCGTGATGAGTCTGTGGCGCTCGTCGTGGGCGATGTCTTCGTACTCGTAGTACTCGGCCAGCGGCGTGTCCAAATCGATCACGCCCTCCTCAGCAAGCTGCAGCACGGCGTACGCGAACACCGGCTTGCTTAGCGACGCGGCCTCGAAGACGCTATTCACGTTCACCGGCTCGCCGGTTTCCAGGCTCCGCACGCCGTAGGCGCGACTCCAGACGATCCCGCTGTCGTTCACGATCGCCATGGAGAGACCCGTGACCTGGGCGCTGTCCATCAAGGCGGGGATCAGCGAGTCCAGTGCCGCCAGCCGCTCGGGCTGCTTCAACGTATCAATTGGGTCGGGCGGGCGCGGCGCCTCCTGAGAACAGGAAACGGCGGTCGCCGACAGAGTTATCAAGAAGGTGCGTCGGATGGCGGTCGTCATGTACGGCTCCATGTGTCAGTCGTGGGGCTCATTCGGTTGGATGCTCACAGGCTCGGTTTCGTTGTCGCGCGTGGGGGCGGGGTGCGACAGGGGTCATCTCGCTCCGTGTCGCGCGTGGACCGTGCCGAGAGCGCGGGTTTGGCTGGGGCGCTCCAAACTGCGCTCGACGACCCCTGCCGCACCCCTTGAGGCCGCGGTAATAACAGCAAGTTCAAAGTTATAACCGCGAATAGGAGGGCACGGCGGGGCTCCCACCAGCTGCCCAGAGGGGGAGGGCGCGACGGGGGCCACGAGCGGATATTTGGAGCGCCCCGGCCCGTCCCCTCCCTCTGCCCGTCCGGCGCGACATGGAGCGAAGGCCCCCGTCGCGCCCTCCCCGCCACGGAAGCCCGAACTAAAGGTTCCCGTCGTACCCGACGCCCGCCGCGCTAGGTAACGTCAATCACCGGCTGACCCAAGACGTCCATCCTGGGGGAAACTCCGAGCCCGGGTGACGTCGATGCGCTCATCCGCCCGTGCTGCCGTTGCGGTGCTCCTTCAGCAGTGCTCACCGTGACGTAGCTGTTGAAGTCGGTGGCGGTGAACAGGAATTCGGTTGGCGTGCTGTGGGCGAGGTGGGCGATGGCGGCTGTGGTCACGTCGCCGCCCCAGCTGTCTTCGATGGTCATAGCGATCCCCAGCTCGATGCACAGGTCCCGCGCCTGCCGCGCTTTCGTCAGTCCGCCGAACTTGCTGATCTTGATGTTGACCACGTCCATCGCCTGGTCGGCGTGCCCGCGCAGCAGGATGGGTATCCCATCGATATTCTCGTCCAGCACGAAGGGGTGGTCGGTTCGCTGGCGGATCGATAGGCACTCTTCGTACGTGGCGCATGGCTGCTCGATGTAAACGTCCACGTTCTTCACGCCGCGGACTACCCGCATCGCCTCGTGCTTCAGCCAGCCGGTGTTCGCGTCTGCGATCAAGATGTCGCCCGGCTCGAGGACCTCGCTTACGGCGCGAATTCGAGCGATGTCGGTCTCGACGTCGCTGCCGACTTTGAGCTGGAAGCGACGGTAGCCTTCCGCCCGGTAGCCCGCGACCTTGCCCGCCATCTCGTCCGGCGATTCCTGTGAGATCGCACGGTAAAGCACGAAGTCCTCTCCGTATCGCCCGCCCAGCAGTTCGCAGGCGGGCAGGCCGGCCACCTGGCCCAGGATATCCCAGCACGCCATGTCGACCGCCGACTTCACGTACGGATGTCCCAGTAGCGCCGCGTCCATCATCCTGTTCAGCCGCCCCAGTTGCGTCGGATCCTCTCCCAACAGGTGCGGCGCCAGCTCGGCGATCCCCGTCCGCGCGCCCGTCGCGTAGGCCGGTAGGTAGAACGGGCCCAGCGGGCAAACCTCGCCATGACCGACGACGCCGACATCGGTCTCGATCCGCACGATCGTGCTGTCAAACACCTCCACCGACTTGCCGCCGGACCACTTGTAGCTGCCTTCGTGAAGAGGCAGGTCGACTTGGTAGGCAGCGATTCTAATAATCTTCATCATGACCCATTCTACCGACTGGCGAGGCCGCCGGCGATCTCGCCGCCATCTATGACGTACGTCTGACCGTTGATATAGGGCGCCTCTTCCGAAGCGAGGAAAGCGAAGAGGCCGGCCACTTCTTCCGGACGGCCGTGACGGCGCAACGGGATCTTGGCGTTCACCGCCTCGATCATGTCGGGCGTGTACTCCGACTCCTGCATGGGCGTCATGATGTAGCCGGGGCAAACCGCGTTGACACGCACGGTCGGGGCGAGTTCCAGCGCCATGGAGCGGGTCAGCTCGATCACGCCGGCTTTCGATGCGTTGTAGTCGGCGTAGTACGGGTGGCCCACGATGGCGTTGGTGGAGCCCATGTTGAGGATGACCCCGCCGTCGCCGTCCATCATGCGCCGCGCCGCCTGCTGCGCGACGAAGAAGACGCCGTTCAGGTTCACCTCCATCACTCGCTGCCAGTCTTCCGGCGTGATGTCCATGAAGTCGTGACGGATGCTGATCCCGGCGTTGTTGATCAGCACGTCGATGCCGCCGAGCAGCTCGTCCAGTTCATCGAAGGCGCCCGCGACCTGGCCCGGCACGGTCACGTCGGCCTGTATCACGCCGGCCAGGCTGGGTAGCTCGCCTTTTATTCGCTTGCAGCCCAACTCGTCGCGGTCCAGCACCACGACTCGGGCGCCTTCCTCGACAAACCGAACGGCCGTCGCCAGGCCGATGCCGCTGGCACCGCCGGTGACCAGGGCGCGCTTATGACTCAGTCCGCGCATATTCGCTCCTCATCCCGATCCGGCGAGGCCACCGCCGTCCACCACCAGCGATATTCCCGTGACCGACGCCGACGCGTCGCTCGCCAGGAACAGCGCGGCTTGGGCGATGTCTTCCGGACTTAGAATTCGTTGCAACGGGCGGTCGGCCGCCTCTTCCAGGAATCGGTCAACCGGCTCGCCGAGTTGTTCGGCTTCATGGCGTAGCATGGGCGTGTCGGTGTCGCCCGGACAGATGCAGTTGACCCGGATGTTCTGGGGTCCGTGATCGAGGGCCATCGCCTTGGTCAAGACGACGAGGGCGCCTTTAGAGGCACAATAGGCCACGGCGCGCCGGCCGCCGGCCAGCCCCCAACCGGACGACGTATTTATGATCGAGCCGCCGCCGCCGCTCTCCATCACCGGGATCGCGTACTTCGACATGAGATAGACCGACTTCACGTTCACCGCCATCACCCGGTCCCACTCTTCTTCCTCCAGCTCGACGACCGAGGCGCGGCGAATGATCCCGGCGTTGTTGAACAACACGTCCAGGCCGCCGAACGTCGCTTCTGTTTGTTGGACGGCGCGCCGGCAATCTTCCGATCGGCTCACGTCGCCGGCCACGAACAGGGCGCGGCCGCCTCCCGCCGTGATCTCACGGGCCACGGCCGCACCGCCCGCCTCGTCCAGGTCGACCACGGCCACGGCCGCGCCCTCGCGGGCGAACAGCTGCGCCGCCGCCTGTCCGATGCCCGACGCGCCGCCGGTGACCAGCGCCACTTTTTCCTTCAGGGCGCCGCCGCGGGCGCTATTACTCTTCGACATCGATCAGCGCCTTTCTGACCGCGTCCAGGGTGAACACTACATCCTCGTCGGTATGCGCCAGCGACGTCACCGAATGCAGCGCCGAGGACGGCGACATGTAAACGCCGTGTTCGAACAACGCCAGGGCGAATCGCCGGTACTTCTTTTGGTCGACGTGTTCGCAGAACTCGCGGTAATCGGTGATCTGATCGCGCTCGGTGAACATGATTTGCAGCAGGGGGCCAACGGCCTGCACGATCGCCTTCGTGCCCGTGACGCCGAAGGCCTCTCGCAATCCGTTGGCGAGCTTTTCGCCGATGTCCCAGATATGCTTGAAGAAGGCGCCGTCGTCCTCGCTCATCTCGCGCAGGCTGGCGCGGGCCGCGTAGAGCCCGATCCGCGACGCGTTCTGTGTTCCGTGATGGAGCACGCCGCCCCTGGCCAGCGCATCCATGATCTCGGCTTTGCCGCAGAACGCCGCCACCGGCAGGCCGGCGCCCAGCGCCTTGCCGAAGCTCGTGATGTCCGGATCCAGTTTGTAGTACTCGGCGCAGCCGCCTGCGGCGATCCGGAAGCCGGTCACCGTCTCATCGAGGATGAACAGGATGTTGTTGTCGCGCGCCAGCTGCTGGATGCCCTCGAGATACCCCTCCGCCGGCGCGA
Source organism: Gemmatimonadota bacterium (assembly GCA_039588075.1). Classification (GTDB taxonomy): domain Bacteria; phylum Gemmatimonadota; class Gemmatimonadetes; order Palauibacterales; family KS3-K002; genus JBDHAL01. Next base: position 14,681 of record JBDHAL010000028.1, read on the forward strand.
TGACGCCCGTGTTGGCCATGATCGCTTCGGTTATGATCGCTGCAATCTGCCCCCGGTTGGTGTCGATGGCTCGTTCCAGCGCCGCCAGGTCATTCCACGGTACGACTACCGTGTCCTCGAGCGCCCGCCGGTTGAGCCCCGAGCTCTCGGCGATCTTGATGGGGTCATTCCGGTGCCCCAGCGAGACCGGCGGGTGCGGGTGGGCGTTGACCAGGAAGTCGTCGTACCAGCCGTGGTAGTGGCCCTCGAACTTGATGAACATGGGCCTGCCGGTATAGCCGCGGGCGAGCCGGAGCGCGGCCATCGCCGCCTCGGTACCCGTGCTGGCGAAGCGAACCTTCTCGGCTCCTGGCACCATGTCTTGTATCATCTCGGCGACCTGAACCTCGATGCCCGTCCTGGCGGCGAGCAGGGTGCCCTTTGATGCGGCGACGGCGACCGCGTGTACGATGCGCGGATGCGCGTGGCCCAACGGCAAGGCGCCGTACGCCATCATCCAGTCGACGTATTTGTTCCCGTCCACATCGTAGACAAACGAGCCCTCGCCGCGCTCGAGGAACAGCGGGTACTCGCCGTAGGCGGCGGGCCCCCTCGAAGGCGAGCTGCCGCCTTCCACCATCACCGCGAGCGCCCGCTCGTACAGCTCCTTCGACTTCTCTGTCGTACGTGTCATGGTGGTGTTCGGTGTACGGTGTTCGAGACTACCGGTGATCCGTGTCGTCGATCCGCCCACATCCTGCCGCACCGGCCGACCCCCGTCAACCGGCCCCCTGGGCCCGCCTTGTGGAGAGCCGTTATCACCCGCAGATTGCTGCGGTCGAATCCCTATCACATGTCCAGCTTGAACGGAGGGAGATCCATGATCCTTACCCGGCGTGACATGCTCAAGGTGAGCGCGGGCGCTGGTGCCGCCCTGGCGTTCGGCCGGCTGCCTGCCTTCGCGCAGGACACCGAGATCCGCATGCGTCCGATCCCGTCGTCCGGCGAGCAGATACCGGTGGTCGGTCTGGGGACGGCCCGCACCTTCAACGTCGAGCCCTCCGACAGCGAGGCGCTGGCTCCCCTGCAGGCCGTTCTCAAGACCTTCTCCGACATGGGCGGCACGCTGCTCGACACTGCGCCCGGCTACAGGAACTCCGAGGCGGTATCCGGTATCCTGGCCGAGAATCTGGGCGTCACCGACGGACTCTTCATGGCCACAAAGGTTGCGGCCGAGGAGCAGCAGCAGGGCATCGACCAGATGGAGAACTCCTTCAACCTGCTGAACCGGAGCACCATGGACCTGATGCAGGTCCACAACCTCCGGGGCTGGGAGATCCAGCTGGCCACGCTCCGCGAGATGAAGGCGGCGGGCAAGATCCGCTACCTCGGGATCACCACCTCGAGCGGCCGCCAGTACGACGACTTCGTAGCCGTGATGGAGAAAGAGGAGCTCGACTTCATCCAGGTCAACTACTCGCTGGGACAGCGAGTGGCGGAGGAGCGCATACTGCCGCTGGCGGCCGACCGCGGGATGGCCGTGCTCGTCAACCTGCCCTACGGCCGCGGCCGCATGTTCTCGGCCGTCGAGGGTCACGAGCTACCCGAGTGGGCCGCCGAGTTCGACGCCGCGACTTGGGGCCAGTTCTTCCTCAAGTACATCATCGGCCACCCGGCGGTCACCGCCCCGATCCCGGCCACCACGAAAGCGCACCACGCCGAGGATAACATGGGCGCGGCGTATGGGCGGCTGCCCGACGAGGCGATGCGGGCGAAGATGGTGGAGTGGTTTACGGCGCTTTAACTGAAGGTAACCGGTAACTTCAAAGACAGCGCCCCTTCTGCCGGCGGACCGGCTGCAAGGGGCGCTATCTTGTTTTGAAGTTGAAGTGACCGATTACCGGTTACCGGTTACCGGTTACCTTCCTCCCCCTGCTCCAATACAAGAACGCCGGCACCCCCGTGGCCAACAGGATGATGCCGGTGAACGAGCGTACCGGATTAGACCAGATCACGCTGATCACGATCCATATCGCTACCAGCACGAACATCGCGGGGACGAACGGGTAGCCCGGCGTGCGGAACGTGCCTTCCGGCCGCTCGCTCAACGGGTACTTCTTGCGGAACGCGAACACCGCGCCAGCGGCGAGCCCGAAGAAGATCCAGTCGGCGAAGACGACGTAGTCTACCAGTTGGGCGTAAGTCCCGGTGAGCGCCAGGGCGATGGCCCAAACGGTCTGCAGGATGATGGCGAGCGACGGGGTTTGGAAGCGCGGATGCAAGCGCGAGACGCGCTCGAAGAAGACGCCGTCCGCTGCCATGGCGTAGTAGACCCGCGTCGGCGCCAGCATCGTCAGGTCGAGGAAGCCGAAGGTCGAGACGGCGATCGTCAGGGCGATGAGCTTGTCGCCCGCCGTGCCCAGCAACGCGTTCACCGTATCGGCGGCGGGAGTCATAGTGGCCGCCAAACCGTCGTGCCCCAGCGTCCGCAGGTAGACGAAGTTCACCAGAGCATAGACCGTCACCACGATGGCCGTCCCGACGATCGCGGCGATGGGGATGTTGCGCTGTGGGTTTCTGATCTCCTCCGCTATGTAGTTGACGTTCTGCCAGCCGCCGTACGAGAACATGATGGGTATCAGCGCGGCACCGAACGCCATGAGCAGGAAGCGCGACTGGCCCGCGGCGGCGATCGTCTCCGCCGGCGCCTCGCGGGCCGGCAGCAAGAGACCGGCGCCGATCAGCAGCACGAGCGCCAGAGTCTTCAGGATCACGAAGACGTTGAGCGTGCGGCTGCCCGGCTTCACGCCCACGTAGTTGATGGCGGCGACGATGACGATCGCGGCGATGGCCAGCGGCGTCGTCCAGGCGCCCTCGTTACCGACGAAGCGCAGCGCGTACTGGGCGAACGTGATGGCGACGGCGGCGATCGCTCCGCACTCGATCATGAGCAGGAGCGCCCACCCGTATAGGAAGCCGGCGAACGGGTGATAGGCGTCGCGCAGGTAAGCGTAATGGCCGCCCGCCTTGGGGAAGAGCGATCCCAGCTCGGCGAACGCGAAGGCGCCGGCCAGCGCGACCGCGCCGCCGGCCAGCCAGGCCGCCAGCACCAGCGGCCCGCTGTCGAGCCGCTGCGCAACGATGTACGGGTTGATGAAGATGCCGGCGCCGATGATGCCGCCGATGACGACCATCGTGGCATCGAACGGGCCCAGGGCTCGACGAAAGCTCAAAAGGGTTCTCCTATGATATGATTCGACGGGGAACGGCTACTGATAGAGTATCAGCTCGCGCTCGGCGTACGGGACCGGATAGGCCGTGATCCAGACCTCGGGCTCCAGTTCCGTCGACCCCCCTTCCAGCGCCAGCACGACCGCCTCGATCTCGGCGCCCAGCATGTCGGGCGTCACCGGTATGAAGTACGTGTAGTTCTTATCCACCACGCGCACCGGGTACTCCCAGGTGTTCGAGGGAAAGGCGACCGCCCTGTCGGGCGCGCCCACCGGCCGTCCGTTCACGCGCAGCGCCGCGTACGCCTTCTCGGCGCCGTGGCCGCCGTTTATCGCGATGGCTAGATAGCCGCCCGCGGAAACCGTGTCCAGCGTGAAGCTGTGTGACCAGGCGGCGGCCGCCTCTGCGTTCGCGTACAGGCCGAACAGGTTCGAGGCGCGCCAATCGCTACGCTCGAGCGGGCGACCGGTACGGTAACCCTCGATCTCCGTTACGCGGTCGGGGCCGCCGTCCACACGCAGGTAGCGGTAAGCTTGACCCACCGGAAGATTGATCGCGAAACTTCGTTCGGATACGCTGTCGTTGACGAAGACCGCTCCCGGCAGCTCATAGATGTACGCGTCGGTCCAGTTCGCCAGGTCGCTCGATGCGTCGACCGCGACGCTGCCCTCTCGGATACGCCGCGAGAAGTCGTCGTTGTCCAACGTGCGGATCACGACTCGATCGATGAAGACCGGCTCGCTGAAATCGACCCGCAGCGCGCCGCCGTTCACCCGCAGGTCGCGCCGGAAGCTCCACACGTCCATGAACGTGCTCGCATCGCCGTCGAACACGAAGCGGTCCCACACGCCGCGCTCGATGAAGGCCTCCTGTTGGAAGAACGCGTCCCGTGCCGCCTGCACCTGGGGAATCAACGTTGGGCCGGACCGCCGCAGCGATCGCACTTCCAGCGCGTCGTTGTCCGCGGCGTAGACGGTCGCTTCGTACAATGCCTCGGCGTCGGCCGGAACGGTCACGCGCCGAAGCTCGCCCAGCTTACGGTGCCACGCCTGCTTGGTTCGCAGGCCGGGTAAGATGTTCTGCACGCTGTCGCCGAACGCCAGTTCGTCCAAGGGCTCGCCGTCGAGCGTCGCGCGCAGGAAGCGCCGGCCGCCCGGATTCAGGCGGAAACTAACCGTGTCCCCCGGGGCGCCGAGGACCTTCATGACGACCGGCTCGCCGGGCAAATCCTTCACCACCGAGTAGTCGGTCCCGTGGATTCCCACCCCGACCACCGGCTCCGCTGTCGCCAGCAACAAGAAGGACCGAAAGGGAAGCACCTCGACGGCGGCGCTGTCGCCCAACACGAAGCGCCCGTAGATCCGCTCGGTGGGATGGAAGCTACGGACCTCTATGGCCTCGTTTGTGAACAGGCCGATGGACTCGTCCAGCCTCACCGTGTAGGTCACCGGTTCCCAGGTCAGGTTGCGAAGCGTGATCAGGCGCGTATCCGCGTCACCGCGTGAGACGGCGTACGGTCCGTAGTCCGACTCGGGAAGGACCAGCCCGTTCACCAGGATGTCACGGTACCTGCGGCTCAGGTTGAAGATGCGGGCCAGCTTCGGGTACTCCTCGTCCCGCAGGAACCAGGGGCTGCCGTACAACTGCGGCGAGAGGATCAACGTGCGGTTGAACGCCTGCAGCACCAGGTCGTCCTCCCAAAAGTCGAGACTGGACGACAGGCATACCCCGTGGTCCTCGGTGAGGCGCTTGAGGTCGGGGGGCAGTCCACGGGCCAGCGCGCCCGCCCGGTTATGCGTGGCCGTGATGTCGTTGGTCATCCAGACATCTATATAGGTCTCCTTGCCTTCCCAGAGAAACGTGGTCACGTATGGCGCCGCCTTCCCCAACTCGAGTCGGTGGTTCAGCGCGATCAGGTCGGGTGAGTAACGCCGGCACTCGCTCATCATCTCGATGAACGCGTCCTGCTTCTCCGGGCGCAGTTGCGTGGCGACGGCGTCGAACTTGAATAGCTCGAAATCGAAGTCCCGGCACAGCGATACCATCATGTCGATCCGCGCCCGCTCCTCCGCCGGAGTATCGCCGAACCCGTCAGGTCCGGCCCACAGACCCAGCCGCGCGCCCATCGACCGCGCCTCCTCGTACATGGGGGCGAAGCCGGCGGGGAACTGCCGCCGGAACTTCTCCGTCTGCATGCTCCCGTAGTAGCGGGGGCCGTCGATCGCGCCGGCGTCGAAGGCGTAGATGTCGAGCTGCATCCCGTACTCGTCCCGCATCCACTCGAAGAACGCCAGGTTGATCAGCGTCTGACCCTCGGTCGCGCCTTCGTTCGTGTTGTTGATCCAGGAGAAATACTCGGCCAGGGA
>JBDHAL010000028.1:20268-32298 GCA_039588075.1 Gemmatimonadota bacterium
CAGGGAAGGGGTGCTCTCGTCCGCGCCGGCGAAGACGGCAGTCGCGGGTTGCTCTTCCTGCTGTAACGCTGCCTCCGCGCCGGGTAGGTGGAACACGACGAACAGGCAGGCCAGGACGACCGTCTTCGATTTCAGGTTCATTGCCGCTCTCCAGGGCAGAGTACGAGCTCTCTACTCGTCAGAAGACTCTCACCTCGACAAGGTGCAGACCCGGGTTCGCGCTGTTCTCCAGCAGCGTGACGCGAACGTAACGCGCCTCGGTCTCCGCGAACTCGTGCCGGTATCCCTTGGCGGCCGCCGGGTCCGTATTGCGGCGGCCGTCCGCTACCCGCGCCCAGCTCTCACCGTCGGCCGACAGCTCGACGGTGTAGCGGTAATAGCGCTCGCCGTCCCAATAGGTATAGACACCCACGGCGCTCAACTGGTGGATCTCTTCCAGGTCGATCTGCAGCCAGGCGGCCTCCCGGCTGTCGGCGCCCCAGTGGCTCTCCCGGTCCACCAGTCCATCCACGACGACTTCCGCGGTGTGCGGCAGACCCTGCGACGCCGTCACCGGCTTGCCTCGGGTCAGATTCTCCCGATAGTCGACATTGCGGAGCCGACGCCGCCAGTCCTCGCCGCGACGCACGTTGTCGCCGTCGAAGAAAGCCGCCCTCACCTCGGTTGTCTCATATAGGACGACCGGCTCCTCGTAGACCGGGGACGCCCGTCCGGGTTCCGACCCGTCCAGCGTGTAGCGAATGGCTCCGTCGCGCCTTGTCGATCGCATGTCGAGCGTGACCGAATCGCTGAACGTCGAAGGCACGTGAGCCGGGTCGGGTGATGGCAGGTGCGTCAGGACGCCTGTGATGGTCACGTCCACCGGCCGGTACTCGTAGTCGGTACGCCAGGGGAAGCCCTTCGGGATGCCGTCCTCACCATAGACCCGCAGCCACAGCGCCGTGGACTCTCCAAGATCGATAGGGTCGCTGTAGACGGGCGACGAATCCGTCGGGACCGATCCGTCCGTCGTGTAGCGGACGATGTCTCCGCGCCGGAACGGCTCGATCGTGACCCGAAGCTTTCGTTCGAACCCGTGCTCGCGACCAAATATCGGGCCCATATAACCCGGAGCGCTCTGCCCTCTCAACCTGACCGTCGCGGGCCTGATGAGCTTTTGGAGCAAGCGGTCGGTCGAATCCAGGCTCCTGGCGAAGTCAGCGTAGTCGCGACCCGCGTCCGGCTGCCAGATGCGCTCGCTCATCGCGGGCAGCCGCCGGCGCAGGCTGGGGATCTCCATGGCGTCTGACTGCTCCCACGCAGCCATTTGCGCGCCGATCACCCGGTCGCTGGGCTCTTGCTGAATCGGGGTGAACGAAGGCGTGGGCCGGTACCAGTTCTCCCACCGGAACATGTTCCAGCCATAGATATCCTCCGGCGACCAGCGACGATCCCCCACTACGTAGAGCGGTTTCCAACTCACGTTGATGATCGAGTAGCGGTCCTCCAGCAACTCCTGTGGAAGCTGGTAGGCGGTCTCCCAGGCCATCACTGTGATGTCACGCGGTATCTCGATCGCGCCGTCTTTGCGAAAGCCCTCCCATACGATCGTCCGCTTACCGTGCCGCTTCACGATCTCGTTCATACGGGCGATGAAGTACCGGTACAACTCGTCCACGTCGGGTATGCCCCGGCGCGCCATGAACGCCGCGGCCGTCGGGTCTTCCGCGACGTAAGCCATCCACGCTTCGTCGCCGCCGATATGAATGTACGGAGACGACTCGAACACGCCGGCGATCTCGCCCACGATCGTATCGAGCGCCGCGTATACCCGCTCGCTTCCAATGTTGATGGTGTAGGGATTCGATTCGCGGCCTGCCAATCCGAACAGCTCGGGGTTCGCCTCCACCATCGCCCACGAGTGCCCCGGTACGTCGAGTTCCGGAACGATCGTCACTCCTCGCTCCGTCGCGAAGCGCTCCAAATCGCGAAGCTCATCTATCGTGTAGTGACGCCCCGGCGTGGCCAGCTCTGCATACGTTGCTGAAGGGAAGGTGAACGACTGGTTGTCCGTCAGGTGCAGATGCAGATAGTTGATCTTGTACAGCCGGCACAGCACGACGATCTGCTTCAGCGTCTCGATCGAGTGCCACTGACGCGCCACGTCCACCATGAGACCGCGATACGACGAGCGCGGCCCGTCGGTCATCGTGACCCGGGGCAGCCGCGCCTCACCGCCGCCCTCCGTCAGGCTCTGCAGCAGCGTAGCCGTTCCCAGCGCGACACTCCCGTACTCGCCGGCTTCGACGGTCGCGATCGAATCGACCGACAGCGTGTAGCGTTCGTCTTCGTAAGTTGGGTCGATCTTCAACACGATGTCGCCGGCCCTCGCGTCGCCCTGGATCACCCCCAGTGATAAGCCGGTCGCCAGCGCGATCTCCACGGCGAGTACCTCGCCCAGCCGCTGCAGCCGCTCGTCGCTCGCTACGATCCGCGACTCCGCATCGATCGTCATCGCTCCCGAACCGCGCTCCAACCCGGCAGGCCACGGGATGAAAGTTGGCTCGGGCTCGGGCGAGCAAGCGGTAGCTAGACCCAGGGCTGTCAAGAAGACGAGCGCCTCTAAGAGGTTTCCGGCGGGCTTTCTAAGTCCGGTAGCGGCCATTCAGGGTGTCATCATCATAGGTGGGTCGACTCGTGGTTTAATAGCACCGGCTGGGGCGAATCTCAATGGGTCCGGCCAAGCCTACGGAGCCGAGGGTTTCGAGGGCTTGACTTTAGGGCCGGGATGCGTAACACTGTTATTATAAATAACATTGTTCTTAGAGAAGGGAGCAGGCCCTGGGAATTGCCGAGCGCAAAGTGCGTCAGAGACTGGACCTGAAGCAGCGGGTGCTGGAGGCGGCGGAGGAGCTGTTCGTGAAGGACGGCTATCGGAACGTCTCGATGAGGAAGATCGCCGAGAAGATCGAGTACTCACCCACGACGATCTACCGCCTGTTTAGGAACAAGGCGGACGTCATGGATCACCTGATCGCCGAGGGATACAGCGGGGTCTACCGTCGTTATGAGGAGATCCTGGCGCATCGCCCGGATTCCCCCCTGGAAACGCTGAACCAGATCATCACCGAGTACGTGGCCTTCGCCCTTGAGAACCCGAACCACTACGAGCTGTGGTTCGCGACCAGCGAGATTCGGGTGGAGGACGATCAGCTGCGGATGCGACACGGCGAAGCGTCGTACCGCGTCTACCACACGTGGCTGGATCGGATCGACGAGTGCAAGGCGGAGGGTCTGCTACCGGACCGGGACAGGCTGGCCCTCTTCCAACTCATTTGGGGAACGGTGCACGGAATGATCTCGCTTCGAATTCACCACCCTCAATTTCCCTGGCTTCCATTGGAACAGCACGTGAAGGAACTCCTGTCACTCCTCAACCGGGGATTGGCATAGGTGCAGCGCAACAGGAGACTACGATGAAGATGTTATTAAGCATAGCGATCGCCGCAGCGCTCGCCGTTGGCGGCTCGACCGCCGCGGCACAGGAGAGCCGGATACAGGTCACCGAATTGGCGGACCAGTTATACCTGCTCAGCACCGACCAGGGCAGCTACACCACCAATACGATTGCCTTTGTTGGCGACGACGGTGTCTTGCTCGTCGACACGCAATCGGAGAGCGATGCGGAGGAGTTGAAGAGAGCTGTCGATGCTTTCGGCAAGGGGAACCCGAAGTACATCATCAACACCCATCGCCATGTCGAGCACGTGGGCGGAAACGCCACTTTTGGTGACGCTCCCGTTGTCATCGCGCACGAGCTGGTTCCGGTGAAGCTGAGGAGCGGCAGCTACATCTTCGACGAGTTCCCGGATGCCACCTTCCCGGACATAACTCTGTCCGACTCGCTATCACTCTATTTCAACGGTGAGCGAATCAGGATCGTGGCGCTTCCCGGCGCTCATGATGACAACGAGATCATCGTTCACTTCACCGAATCGAAGGTCGTTCACCTGAGCTCCATCGTGAATGGGTTCAACTTCCCATCGATAGACTCCGACGGCGATGTCCTCGAGTTCGCGGGCCGGGTTACGCGGGCAATCGAAATCCTGCCGAATGATGTCGTAATCGTCTCCGGGCACAATGCCGTAGGCACCTGGGAGGACCTTCGCTCCTATCACGACATGCTGACCCGCACGACCGAGATAGTCAGCAGTGGCTTGGCCGCAGGGAAAGACGTCGCCACGCTTCAGCAAGAAGACGTGCTGGGCGAGTGGGAGTCGTACGCCCAGAGCTATGTCAGCGTTGACGAGTGGATTCAGTACCTGGCCGATGGCCTTCAGGCGCCCGAGGCGTCCAAGAGAACGGTGTATGAGTTGCTCTACGCCGCCTGGAAGGATCAGGGCGCCGACGCTGCGGTCGAACGCTACGCCGAGCTGATGCGTGACCACTACCTCGAGTACCAGTTCGACGAGTTCAACATGTTGGTGATCGGTGACAAGTTGTTGAACAACGATCATGTACGGGATGCCGTCGTGTTCTTGGAAGGGAGCTTGAAGGCTTATCCAGATTCGAAGTACGGCTACTACACGAACTACTTATTGGCTAGCGCCCACGAAAGATTGGGCGACAGGGAGCTCGCGCGCGTTTACTGCGAGCGGGCCCTGGAGTTGAATCCGGAGTTCGCGGCGGCCAACGCTCTACTGGAAGAGCTCAAGGCGGAGTAGCGATCGAACATGTTCCTGTAGAGGTGGGCGCTCGGCTGTCAGCACGACTGCCGTGGCTTCGACTTCCGGCGACACCAATGTTCGGCGCAACATCGGACAGCGGTCAGCCGTCGCGCAACTTCCAAGTTGGACTCGTCGCTCGATGTTCGACGTTTGACTTCGGGGAACGATTCTCGTCGGGCTTGGCTGATCGTTCACTGAGTAAGTTGAATCCGGGGTTCGCGGCAAACAGTGCTGTGCTGGAGGAGCTAAAGGCGGACTAACGATATCATTCGTTTGAGCTCGGCAACGGCACCGCCGACGTCTCCTTCGCCGTCGTAAGGACGATCGTCGATAACGTCCGCACGACACCCGGGACGAGGCGGAGCCCTTCGTTCAGCAAACGCTCCAGGTCCTTGCTGTCCTGACACCTGACCTTGAGCAGATAGTCGTAGGCGCCGGCGACGATATGACACTCCTGGACCTCAACCGTCGATCCGGCCCACCCTAGGAGGTCCTCTTGATGGGTCGGGCCCGATATGCTGACCGACACGAAGGCCAGCAAACCGTACCCCACCGATTCCGGACTCACCCGCGCCGTGAACCCCTCCAGGACCCCCAGCCGTTCCAGCTTTCGTACCCGCTCGGTAACCGACGGTCCGGACAGACCGACCTCGGAGGCGAGCTGGGCCCAGGTGACCCGGCCGTTGACCATGAGGCGCGCCAGAAGCTTGAGATCTAAGCTATCTAGCTCTTTTTTTCGTTGTATTGTAGACATACGGCAACATATTCCTTGTTGTCGTAAGTGGCAAGGGGGGGTTCCCGCGATGCATAGCGGCTGTGGCTGCACCCCGGGACGGTACGGAAGGCGACACGCACCGCTGGGAGGTTACCGTCCTGTGTTAGTCGCTAGTCGCTTCCGGCAGCGGTACCGCACACGTCTCTTTCGACGTCAGCATAACGATCGTCGACTTGGTCCGGGCCACACCGGCGATCGAGCGTACCTTCTCCCGCAAGAGTCTTTCCAGCTCCTTGGAGTCCCTGCACCTTAGTTTCAGAAGGTAATCGTAGTCACCGGCTACTATGTGGTATTCCTGGATCTCAGGCGAAGTCTCCGCCCGGCGCAGCATCTCCGCGTGGTGGTTCGGGTCGGTCAGCCCCACCGACACGAACGCCAGCAGCCCATAGCCCACCACCTCCGGGTTCACTCGTGCGCCATAGCCCTCGATCACGCCCAGGCGTTCCAGCTTGCGGACCCGCTCGGTTATCGACGGCGCCGACAGCCCGACATCGGCGGCGAGCTGTGCCCAGGTGATCCGTCCATCCTCCATCAAGCGGAGCAGGATCTTGCGATCCAAGTCGTCCAGCTTAATATTCTGTCCTGTCGAAGCCATGTGTCAGAGTTTCCCTTAGAATCATAAGTGGTGGGCGACAGGAGCTGCCTGGACACAGGCAGCCTCCTCACGGTACCGACCTTCAAAACGCGGTTTGGGCAATGATGAAAAGGGGCGTCGCCCTCACCGTTGAAATCATAGTCGCAATCGTTTCGTGTGGCGAGGCGATGAGGCTCTCGGATGGCGGGTCCTCGATCGGTTCCAACTCGAGGACTTCATGGAGTCATCTAACCGGGATGAAGTACGGGGCGCAGTCGTGTTCGCGATGGACAGTCTAACGGAAACCGTGGCGGGTGTTCCGGGCGGCGTCGAAGTGGATCCATGCGAACAGCAACGGGACTGAGGGTTGCTCGTAATGAAGAGTCTGTTGCATGACGTACGGCTGAGCCTCCGAATGCTGCGTCGCAATCCAGGGTTCGCGGTCGTGGCGGTTCTGACGCTCGCCCTTGGGATCGGCGCGACGAGCGCGATCTATTCGGTCGTGAACGGCGTGCTGCTGAGCCCATTTCGCTACAGGGATCCGGATCGGCTGGTAGTGGTCTGGGAAAGGAATCTGGCCCAGGGCCTGCCGTACGCGCCGGCATCGCCGCCCAACTTCGAGGATTGGCGCGAGCAGAACCCGGTATTCGATGCGATGGGCGCGTTCGCGCGCACGCGCTACATCCTCGAGCAGGAGGCCGAGTCGAACGTGCTTCGCGGTTCCCGGGTTACCGTTGGCATGCTCTCGGTGATGGGCGTTTCGCCGCTACTCGGTAGAACCTTCACTCCCGAGGATGGCCTTGCTGAAAGCGAACCGGTGGTGCTGTTGGCCTACGGGTGCTGGCAGAGTCGCTTCGGTGGAAGCCCAGATATTGTAGGGAGATCGATCCGGCTCGGAGGTCAAACTCACACAGTAGTCGGGGTGATGCCGCCGGGTTTCGAGTTTCCGCCGCCCATCGTGCTGGAGGGTGCGATCCCCTCCGAGGACCCAGAGTTGTGGACACCCTTCACCCGCCGTATGGGAGAACCAAACCGGTCTGGCCACTTTATGACGGTAATCGCCCGGCTGAGAGACGGCGTTGACCTGCGAACGGCGGAAGCGGCGATGAACACCATCGCGCGTCGGCTTCAGCAGGAGTACCCATCGAGCAACGCCGGCTGGGACATAACCCTGACACGGTTGGACAGTCAGGTGCTGGGAGATGTCAGCAAGCAGCTGCTGATCCTGTTGGGCGCGGTCGGCATGGTTCTGCTCATCGCCTGCGTCAACGTCGCCAACCTGCTACTCGCGAGAGGCACGGTTCGGCTCAAAGAGCTTGCGGTGCGAGCGTCGCTCGGGGCAGGGCGTGGTCGGCTGGTGAGGCAGCTGCTCACCGAGAGCCTCGGACTGTCCTTGCTGGGCGGCATGGCCGGCCTGGTGCTGGCGACGTGGGGCGCAGCCACCCTGGTCAAGCTCGCCCCGCCGGATATCCCGCGGTTGGGTGAAGTGGGCCTGGACGCCCGCGTGTTGGGATTCACGCTGCTCGTGTCTCTTCTCACAGGCGCTCTGTTCGGGCTTGCCCCGGCGTTTCAGGGAATCGCCGAGAACCTGGGCCAGCGTTTGCGTGAAGCGGGGCGTGGCCAAGCCGAAAGCAGAAGGGGCTCACGTCTGCGCTCGACGCTGGTCGTATCCGAGATCGCTCTCTCGCTCGTACTGCTGGTCGGCGCGGGCTTGCTGATCCAAAGCTTCGTCAACCTGAGGAGTGCCGACACAGGGTTCGAGGCCGCAGACCGGCTCACGATGCGAATCAGCCTTCCGGCGTCCCGTTATCCGCAGAGGGCGCAGCGGGCCACGGCATATCAGGAACTCGAGCGGCGGCTGAACTCCACTCCGGGCGTCATTTCGGCGGGGTTCATCAACACTGTACCGGTGGCCGCGGATCGAGAAGGGACTTCTTTTCTCAACGAAGGTGAAACGGAGCTGCCGCCGGATGAGGATCGCCAGGTGAACTTCGCAGTGGTTACTCCCACCTACATGCAGGCGATGGGCATCCGCCTGGTTAGCGGCCGACACTTCACCGACCGCGACGGCTCGGAAGCGGAGGGCGCCGTTATCGTGAACGACGCTTTCGTGCGCCGCTATTTCCCCGACCAAGATCCGATCGGTGTGCTACTGGGGCTCAAAGGACTGCAGTTCCGTATCGTCGGCGTGGTTGAAGGTGTCCGTCACGCAACACTCAGAGACGATCCCAACCCCAGCGTCTACGTCCCACATGCGCAATTCTCCTACTACCGAGGCATGTCGTTGGTCGTGCGTAGCGAGTCTGACGCTCCCCTCGCTGTTGCGCGGGACGTCATTCGCCGGTTCGACTCGACTCTGCCCGTCTACGATGTGAAGACGATGGATCGCATCCTCGGCGAGTCGTTGGCGCGGATGCGCTTCTCCACCACCCTGATGATGGCCTTCGCATTCGTGGCCCTGGTGCTCGCCGCCGTCGGCATCTACGGCGTCATCGCTTACTCGGTCAGCCGGCGGACATATGAAATCGGTGTGCGTGTTGCCATAGGCGCCGAGACCGGCGATGTGTTCCGCCTCGTGCTGGGGCAGGGGATGCGGCTGGTAGCCATCGGGATTCTCATTGGTGCCGCAGCCTCGCTGGGGCTCTCTCGGTCTCTAGGCAGCTTGCTGTACGGGATCGCCAGCACCGATGCGCCGACGATGACCGGCGTGGCATTGTTACTGGCCCTCGTCGCAGCGTTGGCCTGCTACGTGCCGGCACGGCGCGCCATGCGGATCGATCCCGTCAACGCACTCCGCTACGAGTGAAGATCCAAGAATGATGATCAGACTCGTTCTGGCAGTCACGTTTGTACTGGTTGCGGGGGTCCTGCTCTTCGCTGCGTTCCAGATGGAAGGCGGGCGAAGAAGTACCGAGCTGCTGTTGGGCCTGGCGACCGAGATGTTCGGAATCATCGTGACGCTCGCCGTCGTGGACTGGATGCTCGAGCGCCGCCGCCGCCAGGAGCGAGCCCGTGATCTGGCGTGGGCCACCCTGCATGCGGTGGAGCGGGCCGTGTGGGTCTGGCAGGGTGGCCCCAGGCGGGTCACCACTGACGAACTGCTGGGGCTCGTGCTGGGCATCGATTCGAAGGATGAGCACCAACCGTTCACCCGCTCGTTGCTCGCCGGGGTCGGCACCAGGAGCCTCGAGGTCCTGGATCGGGAAGCGTCCACCATTCGCACCACTCCAGCCCTGGCTGACGCTCTACAGGAGCTGTCGAGCCTCCACTCCTTGTCGAGTCAGCGATCGTCCGTCTCGACTAACCTGGTCAGGGAAGTGTTGGAGTGCGCTATCCAGCGTTTGGCCCACGTCCTCGGCTTGCCTACGCAGGCGATGCCGTCCGGGCTGATCCGGCATCGAGACGCCGCCGCCGAGGCTCAGAAAGAGCGGTATGAACGTCTCCGCTCCGGTCTTGGTGAGTTCGGAGGTCAGAGCGAAGCGACGGGGACTTGGTGATGTGTTGGCGATATCGAGTCGCAGCGCGACCCAGGAGGTCACTGGTCGAAGTGCGTGCCATTGGCCTCAATATGGGCGCTTGGCGAGCCTCGGTATAGCGGGTCCCGGCCCGCTTCAGCTAATCACTTCTTCTGCCGGGCTCGTTTCGCGAGGCGATCCCATTCCTCGCTCTCGAACTTGCCCCGTAGTGTCTGAACCACCTCCAAGGCAATCTGGAGGTGTTCCACAGGGATCCCCCGAGCCAGGAAGCGCCGCAGGACGACCTCGCGACTCTCCATCTCCGCCAGGAATTGCCGGCCCTTCGGTGTAAGCTCGATGAGGACCGATCGCTGATGCGAGGGGTTCATTACGGAGCGGACCAGACCATCCACGCGCAGGCTATTCACGAGGGTCTGGATGTGCTGACGACTCACCGACCTCAGCTTTGCCATCTGAGGAACCGTGTGCGGTCCATGCGCGCCCAGCGACTTGATGAGGCTCCGACGGCCGGCCGACAGCTCTCCTTGTCCGAGGAACTGCTTGGCGGCGACGCGCATTCGGAAAAATAGGAGTGCCGTCTCGAATGTGAGACGGTCCATCACATCCGCATCGGCGGACAGCCCGGCATCCGGTCCGGGGCCGGCAGCGTCATGAATGTAGCTTTCGCTTTCTTCCATCAGAACAAGGGTGTGGGTATGTCGCCCCAGATCACGCTTCGCGGGGGCTGCGCATGCCGGATGACCTCACCGGCCTCGAGGTCGACCCACACTATGGTGATCGGATCTTGACCATATGTCCACCGCACGATGTTCCTTCCCTTCGCGTCGTGGAGGTGAGTGCGCGCACGTGTCAACAGCACTTTGTAGCGGCTACGGTCGAACTCTCGCGGCGTGCCATGTCCTCCGCGCTCCCGCCGGATTTCCTCGGCCGAGTGCAGGGGCAGGTCCGGGAGGTACCACTCGCCTGGCACCACGTAGGCCAGAAGAGGCCCCTCAGCCGCGTCGGCGTTCAGGAGCCGGCGAGTTCGTGGGTCATCGGCGGCGAGTCCGTACGCCCCCTCCAGCTCAGCATCGCTGAGCAGTGCAGGCGAGAGAATCGCGACCTGGTCGGTATACCTCGCCGTGATGTGACGAAGGCTGTGCTCCCGCAGCGCAAGACTTGCGACGATCGCAACCGTGGCAACTGCTCCGTATCGCAGAAGCGTGCGTCCCATCGGGTCTTCCTCACCCGGCTCTCGTCCGCCTGGCAGCGCCTCGCTACTCAGCCGTGGAACGAACCTGCCTGTCCGCCGCTGAAAGGCGCTGTAGCTTTCCCCATACTTCTCGATGCAGCGAGCTTCCTCCCGGCGCGCCAGTAACCCATACAGCAACAACATCACGAGATAGCTGATGAGAACGAAGAACCGCGGCCAGATTAACGTTACGCCCAGCCCGAGTATCGCCAGCGCCAGGTACTGGGGATGGCGAACGAAACGGTACATGCCACCTGTCACCGCCCCTCGATGGAATAGCTTCGAACCGTAGACCTGAACCGCGCCTATGAGGAACAAGAGCAGCCCCACCAGCGCTAGCCAAAAGCCCAACGGTTTCAGCGTGTTGAGCAGCGGACTCGTCGTTTGCGAAAAGTGCGGCAGGAAGAACCCCGTCAGCCAAGCCGTCCACGGAGTCTTGTGCAGCAGGTTGAGGACGGGTCCGTAGGAGGCGTAGAAGTGCAGGGCCAGTGGGCTGATCATGAACAGGAACTCGAGCACGATAACCAGATAGAAAGCCCACACCGCAGGTGTGAGGATTCGCTGCTTTCCGGACATGGGGCCCCCGATCCTAAAGATGACAACTAAACTTGTCAATCTCTACGTTGCTGGGGCCCAAAAGGTTTCGTTAGGCGGCATGTTTAGCCGACCTGGTCTTCACCTGGGCTTGTGCCTTTGAATTGAGGGGGAGCACGGCGATGCTTGCCTACTAAAGCAAGGTCATTGTATCTTTATCCCTTCATTCTTGGAAGTGAATCGGCTCGAATAGTGCAACCTTCGCGGCCTCCCGATCGTCCAAGTCAATGAACCGCGCCGTCCACCCCGAGTTCAGCGGAACCCGAGGAGATGCCGATGAAGTACTACCTACCCTCTGTCGAGCTGCAAGCGATGGAAACGCCAGCCCCTGCACAGGAGCTGCAATCCTGGGACGAGACACGCGTAGTCGGGAAAGCCTTGAGCCGAGTGGATGCGTACGAGCGTGTGAGCGGCTCCGCGATCTACACACTCGATCTAGCTCTAACGGACATGCTCCACGCGGCCATCGTTCGCTGCCCCCACGCACGTGCCCGAGTCACGCGCGTGTCCACCAGTCAAGCCGAGACCATGCCGGGCGTCCGTGCGGTGATCACAGCCTCCACGCCGGGCGTCGCCCTGCCGTGGTACTTCGGCGATCGGGGTCCGACCAGCCGTCTCTTCGATGACCATTGCCGGTACGCTGGTGAGGAAGTGGTTGCCGTCGCGGCGGAGAC
>JBDHAL010000029.1:0-20025 GCA_039588075.1 Gemmatimonadota bacterium
GAACTCGCTTTCGACACCCGCCTTCTTCACTTCTGGAAACATCGGAGCGTACTCCGGCTCAGCGTCCGTTCCTCTTGTCCTTCTGTCCGCGGATCCTCGGTTCCGGAGCGACGCGGGGCTGTTGCGATCGCGGCGCCTTGACGGTGAACTCCGTATCGGCGGAGGCGCCGCCGATCTGGACCCGCACGGTGTACTTGCCCGGCGTGACGTAGAGCTGGCGCTCGAGGCGCACGGCCTCGGCCCACGGCGTGTCGGCCGGCTCGAGGTCCTCCTCGTCAGCGAGGCGCTCGCTCTCGGCCGCCAGCGCCAAGTCGGGATCGAGGAGCAGATCCCAGCGCAGGGTGTTGACGCCGCGCACCGCATCCATCAGTCCATTGCGGAGCACACGATCGTCGGAATCGAGGACGCTCCACTCGACCTGGCCGGCGTCGTCGACCCAGAACGGGATGTTCTGATAAGGCGCGTCCTCGGGCCGGTAGTACCAGAGCGAGCGGCGCGACCGCCAGCCGCGGCTGTAGGTGATGGGCTCGAGGTTGAACACGTAGGCGTCGGAGTCCTCGACCTCGTCGGTGAGGTCCTGTATGGGAAGCGCGTCCAGCACCCAGACGCTGCGGCCGTGGGTACCGGCAACGAGTTCGCGCTCGCGCGGGTGAACGATGAGGTCGTGGACCGGAACGTTGGGTAGCCCGGCCCCAGCGGCCATCCACGAGTCGCCGGTGTCGAGTGAGACATAGGCGCCGCGGTCGGTACCGACGTAGATCACGTTGGGGACGACGGGGTCCTCGCGGACGACGTTGACAACCTCGTCAGGCAGGCCGTCGGCTATGCTGTGCCAGGTACGGCCGAGGTCGTCGGTCCGATAGACGTAGGCTTTGATGTCGTCGTCGCGGTATCCGTTCAGGCTGACGTAGGCGACGTTCTCGTCGAAGCGAGAGGCTTCGACGCGGGACACCCAGCGATCCGAAGGCAGGCCGGCGCTGGCCTCGGTCCATTCGGCGCCGCTACCGCGTGTCACGTACACGTGGCCGTCATCGGTGCCGACCCACAGAAGGCCGAAGCGCAGCGGCGACTCGGCGATGACCGTGAGCGTAGCGAACGGCACGTCGCCGCGGTTGGTGCTCGTGGTGAGGTCCGGGCTGAGCGCCGTCCAGGTCTCGCCCTGGTCCATGGAGCGGAACAGTTTGTTGGCCCCGTAATAAAGGACGTCGGCGTTGTGGGACGAGAGTAATATAGGAGTGAGCCAGTTGTACCTGAGGGGCTCCTCGAGGATGCCGTTGCGCGGCTTCACCCGCTGGGAGCCGGCCGGGCCGCGACGGGAGTAGCTTCCGAACTGCGAACCGGCGTAGTAGGTGCGATTATCCCGCGGGTCGATCTGCGCCCACATGCCGTCGCCGCCGCCGGCGCGCTCCCAACTGCCGCTGATGTTGGGGCGCGAGCGGCTCGACCCTCTGAGCACGCCGTTGTCCTGCAGGCCGCCATAGATGTTGTAGGGGGTGGCCATATCGACGGAGACCGTGTAGAACTGGCCCACCGCGACGGAGGCCAGGCTCAGCCAGGTCTGGCCGCCGTCGAAGCTCACATCGAGGCCGCCATCGTTGCCGAGGATCACGCGCTGCGGGGACTCGGGGTCGATCCACATGGCCTGGTGGTCGCCGTGCACGCGACGACCGGCGATCTGCTTGAAGGTCAGGCCGCCGTCCTCCGACTCGATGAGCGGGACACCCAGGATATAGATGCGGTCGGCGTCATCCGGCGCGGCGCGGATCTGCCCGAAGTAGTAGCCGTAGGTGTAAACCACCTGGCGGATCGGCTCGGGGTTCGTTCGCCGCCACGTGGCGCCCGCGTCGTCGGAGCGCCAGACCTCGATGCCACGAATGTCGGTTTGGAAGAGGCTATTGTTGGCGTCCTGCAGCGCGCTCAGCAGGTCATCGATGGTGATGGAGTCGCTGCGCACGGCCGCAATGAGCTGCCGGGCATCGAGTCGGGGATCGAGATCGTTACCGCGCAGAAAGCTCTCAATCTCCTCGGGGTCCTGTGCGAGGAACTCATCCTTGTCCATCGAGCGCAGGCGCTTGGCCGTCACCGCTCCACTGCCGAGGTCCCACTCGTCCTCCGACAACTGCGCCTGGTTGTCCACCGACGCATAAAGCACCTGCGGATTCGCCGGCGTGACCGCCAATCCGATGCGCCCCACGTGCTCGCCGCGGGGAAATCCACCGCTCAGGCGTTCCCAATTGTCGCCGCCGTCGGTCGACTTCCAAACGGCGCTGCCCTCTCCGCCCTCGCTGAAGTCCCAGGGCCGGCGGACCCGTTCCCAGGCCGCGGCGTAGAGAACGTCGGGGTTACCAGGCTGGAAGGCGAGATCCGCGAAGCCCGTGAGTTCGTCACCCTCCAGCAGCTGCCGCCACGTGTCACCGCCGTCGTCCGAGCGGTAGATTCCGCGTCCGCCGCCCGGAGTGTACAACTTGCCGAGCACGGCGACGAAGATTCGGTTCGGGTCGCGGGGATCGATCAACACGCGGCCGATACGGTCGGAATCCTCGAGCCCTATCTGGGTCCAGGTCTGGCCGCCGTCCTCGGACCGGAACATCCCTGCCCCACCGTAAGAAGATCGCGACGAGTTGTTCTCGCCGGTTCCCACGAAGATTCGCTGCGGATTCGTGGGATCGAGGGCCATGTCACCGATGATGATCGTCGGCTGATCGTCGAACAGCGGCTCGAACGTGATGCCATTGTTCGTGGTCTTCCAGATGCCGCCGGACGCGTAGGCCACGTAGAACGTGTAGGGCTCTCCCGGCACGCCCTCGATGTCGACCAGCCGGCCGCCCTGGACGACGGGTCCCACGCTTCGCCATTCCAGGCCCTTGAAGAGCGTGGTACGGTCCAGCTCTTGATGTCTCTCCCAAGCCGCCTGCAGGGCCTCGGGGGTCGCGGGATCGGCGGGACGCGGTCGCCGCTGGGCGAGCGAATCGGCGGTGAACACCAACAGCAAGGCAAAGGCACACGCGTATCGCAGCATGATAGGCACTCCGAGAATCACAGGTTGTGGAAGTCAGGGCTGGCGACCGAGTCTGCGGCCCGGCCAACCCGCCGCAAACTAGGGTTCGTTGCAGCCTGCGTCCACCGAGCGGCCGACGACCGCCGACCCTGAGGTTGCCATTCGACCCGGCCGCGACAAAAGTCTTGCAATAGCCATCACCAGGCCCTAATGTTCGTAAACTCACAAGCAATCAATACAGCGGGTTCGCACGGATGATTGGCCCCAGCGCTCATTAGTGCATCACGCCGAGCATCCGGTCAGTTCTCTGTGATTCGGCTCGGCTCCGGCGGGCCTTCCGGCCGTACCGCTGTTCCAACTCATTCTCTACGCGAAGCCGGCACCTCACCATGCCGGCGTCGCTGGCGCATAGGACAAGTATCGGTCCCGGGCTCCTAAAGAGCATGAGGCGCTAATGATGTCGTTTGAGAGCCGCAACTCCAGCGAGCGGGCAGTCGCCCTCCTGAGCTCGACCCTGTTGGCAGTGCTGGCGGCGTGCAGCGGCGACAGCACCGGGTCGCAATCCGTTGCGTCGGTCAGCGTATCCCCTTCCAGCGTCACCGTCATCTTGGGAGATACGACCCAGCTCACGGGTACAGCACGAGACGCTGCCGGCGGAGCGATACCGGAAGCGACCGTCGTGTGGACGAGCGACAACCAGGGGGTGGCGACGGTCTCACAGGAAGGAAGAGTGGTCGGTGCGGGCGTGGGCCAGGCGGCGGTAACGGCGACGGCAGCCGGCAAGAGCGGCAGCTCGGCGATCACGGTTCTTCCGGCGCCGGCCTCTCAGGTCGCGTTCACGGTGCAGCCGACGGATACGGAGGTCGGCCGGGCGATCGCGCCGCCGGTCGAGGTCGAGATACGGGACAGGCTGGGCAACAGGATAGCTAGTGCTACGAGCGCGGTCACCCTGACGATCGAGAACAACCCCGCCGGCGGAAACCTGCTGGGCACGACGACAGAGAACGCGGCCAATGGAGTGGCGACCTTCTCCGACGTGTCGATCGACCAGGTCGGGTCCGGCTATACGTTGCGTGCCGTGTCGGGCAGCCTGACCGCGGCGACGAGCGACGCCTTCGATGTGGTCGTCATCCCGGCCGCACAGCTCGCCTTCTCGGTTCAGCCGTCCAACGCCTGGGTCGACTCCGTCATAGCGCCGGAGATCCAGGTCGAGGTGCGGGACCAGTTCGGCGTCCTCATCGCCGGCAACCAAGACGCCGTGACGCTGACGCTGGGATCGAACCCGGGCGGCGCGACGCTAGTGGGGAACGGCACAGTCGATGCGAGCGACGGTGTGGCCATCTTCCCCGGTCTGTCCATTAACCGCGCGGGAGCCCACTACACGCTGGCGGCCTCGTCAGGATCACTCGCGGCCGAGAGCGATTCGTTCAACCTCACGGTCCCGTCGGTTTGGTACGGCAATGACCTGGGCACAGCAGTGGGCGTGATCGATCCGTACACGAATACGGTCGATACGGCGATCGTGGCGGGCGCTCGGCCGTACGGCATAGCCATTACGCCGGACGGACTGTTCGCCTACACCGCCAACCGTGGAGCAGGCAGCGTGACCGTCATCGCGACGACGACCTACGGCGTGGTAACCACGATCTCGGTCGGGGTCGAGCCTATTTGGGTGATGATGACGCCCGACGGCGCCCACGCCTACGTCTCAAATCGTGGCGACAACACAGTATCTGTCATCGAGACCGCCACCAACAGCGTAATCGACACAATCCAGGTCGGGCCGATACCTGATAAGGGCGCAGTCACACCGGACGGCAGGTTCGTCTACGTGCCCAACTGGGGGAGCAACTTCGTATCAGTAATCGAAGTGGCGTCCAACACCGTGGTCGATACCGTCATCGTCGGCAGCAATCCCGCCGGTCTCGCGATCACACCGGATGGGTCATTCGCTTACATCGCCAACAGCAACACGCAGGTGTCGGTAGTCGACTTGGCCAACAATACGGTGACGGCGACGATCCCCGTAGGCGCCGCTCCGCATAACCCGGCCATCACGCCGAATGGAGAGTTCGTCTACGTGCCGGCTGAATCCGGGAACACAGTCTCGAAAATCGCGACTGCGACCAATACCGTGGTGACGACGCTTTCCCTCTTTGCACGTCCGACCAGCGCGGCGGTCTCGCCGGATGGGAAGTTCGTCTACGTCACGAACTACAACAGTGCCACCGTAGCTGTGCACAGCGTCAGCACCAACCTGGGCACATCGATCCCGGTCGGAGGGAGGCCGGGAGATATTGTCGTGATGCCGGCGCCGAAGCAGTAGGCCAACCTCTAGAGGCTTCGGCGCCTCGTCGCTCTTAACACGAAGGCGAGGGCGAGCGACGCGACGGCGAGGATGACAAAGGTTATGAAGCCAGCGGCATAGCCTGCGTCGCCCTTCGAGCGAACGAACAGCCCAAGGATGGGAGGAATGGCGAAGCCGCCGAAGGCCCCGAGGCCGCCGACCCAGCCCGCCGCGCCGCCCACGGCTTCCTTCACCTCCTGGGGAACGAGCTTGAAGACCGCGGCGTTGGCGACGCCCATCCCGATGGCCATGAGGACCGCTCCGGCCACCGAGAGGCCGTAGCGGTGCGAGAGGGTGAGAAGCACCGCGCCGGCCAACGTGACGAGAAGCGAGCCGACCGCGGTGACCTCCCCGCCGATCCGGTCGGCGGCGATGCCGCCGGGAACGCGGATGAGCGATGCTCCCACCGAGTACATGGCCGTCAGCGCGCCGGCGGTTGCCAGGCTGAGCCCAAAGAAAGAGACCCAGTAGGTCGGGAACCAGGCGGTGAGGGCGATGAAGCCTCCGAACGTGGTGAAATAGATGAAGACGAGGGCCCACGTCTTCCAGATACGAGCGGCGATGCCGAGGCCGTGGAAAGCGCCGCCGGCCGGAAAGATCTCCTGGCCCAGTCCCTCGGCGGCTGCGCGGGCCTCGGCGACGCTGCTGCCGTGTGCACGGAGCTGGAAATAGGGGGCGTTGAGGCCCGTCATATAGTAGACGGCGATACCGACACCCAGGAGTACCAGCCAGGCCAGGTACGAGCCGGCCAGCCCCCAGTGCACGAGACTGATCGGCAAGAGAAAAGCGAAGAGCCCGGGGGCGATGTTGCCGAGACCCGCATAGGCTCCCAGCGCGCCGCCCTGGCGATTGGCGGGGAACCAGTAAGAGACCTGGCCGATGCCGACGGAGAATGTCGCGATGCCGCACCCGCTGAGCACTCCGAGGAGAATGACCAGTGGGTAGAAAGAAGCGGTCAGTCCTTCCGGGTAGAGCGCCCAGCTGAGCATCAGCAGGCCCGTCATCCCGGCGAACGACAGACCGAGCAAGACGAGAAACGGACGGCGTCCTCCGGTGGTGTCCACCCAGGCCCCGAACGGGATGCGGAGCAGCGAGCCGGACAGCGCCGGCGCCGCGACCAGCAGGCCCACCATGACGGGGTTCAAGCCCATCGCTTCCTGGAAGCGCTGAGCGGTGGGTCCAAACAGAGAGACGGCGGCAAAGCCAACGAAGAAGCCGAGCGTGGCGCCCAGCAACCCTTCATTTGGTGTACCTCTCACTCGATCCACGATCGTTCCCTCCGATGAGATGAGAGCTGCTTAACGCCCGCTCCCGGCGGCCCTCCGGTTCCACACCACGAGCTGGTAGGGACGCCAGAGGTAGGCGATGGGAACGACGAAGAAGTGCACCAGACGGGTGAACGGGATGACCGCCACCAGGGACCAGGCGCCCAGGATGTGGAGCCTGACCGCGAGCGGCAGCGCCGCGACGTACTGAGGCTCCGGAGAGAGCTTGAGCAGGGACACCAGGTAGGGTGTCGCCGTGTGGACGAACCAGGCGGACCCCCAGCGGTGGAAGATCGCCACGTACGTTCCGCTGGCCACCTGGAAGAGCAACAAGGCGAGAAGAACGACGTCCATCCGGGAGGTGACGACGCGAACGCGGCCGGTGACAGCACGCCGGTAGATCAGCATGACCAGCCCGAACAGGGTGAGCAGGCCGAAAGCCAGAGCTGTCGTCTCCAGGATGTAGAGGCGCGCCGGTACGCCGTTGAACCAGATCACGCTACGCGGGAAGAGAAAGGCGACCAGATGTCCGGCGAGCACGACGAGGATCCCGTAGTGGAAGGGCGCGGAGCCCCAGAACAGACGGCGCCCCTCCAAGAACTGCGACGACAGCGCCGAGTACGAGAAGCGACGCGAGACGAACCGGTAAATGCTGCCGACCACGGCGAGCAGGACCGCCATGTAGGGGAGCGCCGCGTAGAGGACGAAATCAGAAGTGCTTCCCATGGTCCCATTCCCTTGAGGTGTGTTCGACCGGTCCGAGGACCGGCAACGCCCGCGACTTGTCTTTTGGGGGCACGTACCCGGGCGGCTGGAGGGCGAGCAGGGCCGACCGTAGGAGCGCTCCGTAGATATTGGCGGTGCCGTCGAAGGCTTTCGCTATCTTCGAGAGGGCGGGAAGGACGGCTTCCTCCAGCAACCACTGGCGGCTCTCGGCGTCGTCGAGTGCCGCCAGGTAGCGCAGGACTACCGGAAGGTGATCGGGGAGCTCGTTGCCCGGGTCGAAGCCGATGGCCCGGTACTCCGAGTTGAGCTTCGCCATGAAGGCGCCACGCTTGTAGCTCTCGCCGAAGAGGTGATACCCGACGTGCAGGCAGCCGGCGGGGTTGAGGTCAAACGTCGCCGCGTACGTCTCCTCCAACCCGGTGGGCGACAGCGATCCGGCCGCCGTCACGAACTCCGCCATCGCCTGCGCCGCGCCGGGCCGTTCCGCTTCGAGGTCGCCGGTCAGCTCCGCGCAGCGCCCCACGGTGCCGGCGCCGGGGTACTCCAGCACATCGGCCAGGCGGTCCAGCAGTTCAGCGTTCATGGCCCGCGCGCCGGCGCTTCACGACGACCGACGCCTGTGTTCTGTTTCCGGGCCAGCGGCTCCTCCATCATCTCGATCGCCATCTCGCGGTGGTACGGTGGGACGACGAAACGGTCGCCGATGGTCGGAAGTGAAGTGAGCCTGTAGATCGCGTTCGCGGTATCGACATCGAGACCGGCTTCTCCGAGCGCTGCATCGACGCCGGCCGAGTCGGCATCACCGACCGTCTCCTGCCGCCTGTGGAGGCGAACGCCGATCAGTCTCTTCACGGCATCACGCACGATCGATTCGTTACCCGCCGCAAACAGGCGAGCCATGTATTGAATGGGGATGCGAGCGCGATCGATGGAGCCGAAGTAATCGTCCTCCTCGATCTCGAAGTTGCCGTTCTGCATCGTTCCCATCACCGGTAGGAGTGGCGGAACGTAGAAAAGCATCGGCAGCGTTCGCGCCTCGGGATGGAGCGGAAGCGCCAGGTTCCACATCTTGACGAACTTGTAGACCGGAGAGTTCTGGGCCGATTCGATCCACAGGGGGTCCATCCCGTTCTGGGCGGCGGCGTCGATGACCTCCGGATCGAACGGATCGAGGATGATGTCGCGCTGCGCCTGCACCAGCTCTTCGTCGGGCACGCCTACGGCATCGAGGAGCCGGTCCGCATCGTAGAGCAGCAGGCCAACGTAGCGAATTCGCCCGACGCACGAATGGAAGCAGGCGGGTGCCTGTCCGGTCTCCAGCCTGGGGAAGCAGAGGATGCACTTCTCGGATTTCCCCGTGCCCCAGTTGTAATAGACCTTCTTGTAGGGGCACCCGGAGACGCACATGCGCCAGGCGCGGCACTTGTCCTGGTTGACCAGGACGATGCCGTCCTCGCCGCGCTTGTAGATGGCGCCGGAGGGACAGGCGGCCACGCAGCCGGCGTTCAGGCAGTGGTTACAGATGCGCGGAAGATAGAAGTGTACGAGGCGCTCGGTCTCGAAGAGACCTTGGCGCTCTTCCGGGCTAAGCTCGCGAAGATTGAAGTCGTTCTCGGCGTAGAGCGGCGAGCCGCCCAGATCGTCGTCCCAGTTGGGTCCCGCCTCGATGTCCATCTCCTCACCGGTGATCATGGAGATGGGCCGCGCGGTCGGCTGGTCGTCCGAGGCAGGGGCGTCGAACAGGTCCTGGTAGCGGAAGGTGAAAGGCTCGTAGTAGTCGTCGAGAACGGGGAGGCTGCGGTTGTAGAACAGGTTACCGAGCGTCTTCTTCTTACTCTGAACCCTGAGCTGGACCTTCCCGCCCTTCAACAACCAGCCGCCTTTGTACTTCTCCTGGTCCTCCCAGAGGGTCGGGTAACCCGTGCCGGGTTTGGTCTCCACGTTGTTCCACCACATGTACTCGGTGCCCTTGCGGTCGGTCCAGATGTTCTTGCAGGCGAGGCTGCAGGTATGGCACCCGATGCACTTGTCGAGATGGAAGACCATCGAAACTTGAGCGCGTACGTCCATGGTTCTCCTCGTCTACCAGTTGGGGCGTCCCTCGAGCTTCCTGACCAGGACGTGGGTATCTCGGTTCACACCTGTGGGCCCCCAGTAATTGAAGCCGTAGGTGAACTGTCCGTATCCGCCGACCATGAGCACCGGTTTGAGACGCGTGCGGGTGAGGCTGTTGTGGCCGCCGGCGCGCCGGTTCCCCCTGAGCGGCGATTTCGGTACCGATATGGTCCGTTCCGGTGAGTGATAGAAGAAGCACGTCTTCGTGGGGATCCGTGCGCTGACGGCGACCCGCGTGACCACGACACCGTGATCGTTGTGGACCTCCACCCAGTCGTTGTCCACGATCCCCACGGACTCCGCATCCTTGTCGTTGATCCAGAACGGCTCGATCCCCCGGGACAGGGTGAGCATCCGGTGGTTGTCGGCGTACGTGGAGTGGATGTGCCACTTCCCGTGGGGAGTCAGGTAGTTCAGCATCAGCGTCCGGTCACGCTTCTCGCTGTTGACCAGATCGCCGAAGGTTTCCGGGGTCGGGCCCGGTTTGTACGTGGGAAGGTGCTCGCCGAAGGCGAGGTACCCTTCGTGGTCGAGGTAAAAGTGTTGCCTGCCGGTGAGAGTCCGCCACGGCACCAGGCGCTCGACGTTGTAGGTATACGGCGTGTACGGGCGCCCCTCGTTCATCAGGCCGGACCAGATGGGGCTGGTGAGCAGGCGGCGCGGCTGAGCGATGATATCGTCGAAGGTCATGCGCACACCACGGTAGGGCTCGGCGAGGTCGGCCAGAGGAAGGCCGACCCTCTTCTCCTGTGACTTGAACGCCCGGTACGCCGCTTCGCCGTTGGTTTCGGGAGCGAGGGCGAGGATCACGTTGGCGGCGTGGACCGAGTCGACCAGCGAAGGGTAGATCTTCCCATTCCACTCTCGGGCGGGCCCTGAGACCATGAGCTCGTCGTACTGGTCTTCGATCTCCCAGGCCGTACCGTGAGCGCCGATCCCTTGACGGGCGGCAGGGCCGAACGATGCGAAACGCTCGTACAGGTTGGCGTAGTCGCGCTCGACGACCTTGAGATGCGGCCCGGTCACGCCCGGAACGAACTCGCACTCACCTTTCGTCCAATCTTTGATGGATGATTGGGCCATCTCATCCGGCGTATCATGTCGGAGTGGGATGGCGACGACGTCCTTGACGGGCTCCGGGATGTGGGTCTTGGCCAGCTCACCGGTCTTCTTGGCGAGTGCCCTGAAGATGTCCCAGTCGCTTCTCGATTCCCAACAAGGCGGTATGACCTGGGTCAACGGGTGGATGAAGGAGTGAAGGTCGGTGCTGTTCAGGTCGTTCTTCTCGTACCACGTGGCGGCGGGAAGAACGATGTCGGAGTAGAGGGCCGAGGTGTCCATGCGGAAATTGAGGTCGACCACGAGGTCGAACTTCCCGCGCGGGGCTTCCTCCGCATATTCGACCTCGCTGGTCGAGCCTTCGGCCACATCGTCTCCGATGGCGTTGTCGTGGGTGCCCAGGTAGTGCCGGAGGAAATATTCGTGCCCCTTGGCGCTCGACATGATGGCGTTGCCCCGCCAGATGTACCAAACCCGGGGCCAGTTCTCCGGTGCGTCGGGGTCTTCGACCGAGAACTGCAGGCTGCGGCTACGGAGCTGGTCGGCGACGTAGTCGGCTATCTCCTCGTCCGTGGTGGCGCCGGCCGCTGTAGCGTCGCCGGCCAGGTCCAGGCTGTTGCGATTGAACTGCGGGAAGAAGGGTAACCAACCCAGCCGCACGGCGCGGACCTGGTGATCGATGGTGTGGCCCTTCGCCAAATCATCATCGGGCACCGGGTGGTACTCGCCGAAGCCGCGCTCGTAGCGCCACTGGTCCGTGTGGACGTAGTGGAACGAGGGGGCGTTTTGCAGTCTCGGCGGTTTCAGCCAGTCGGTGGCGAAGGCGACGGTCGCCCAGGCGGCCATTGGCGCCAGCTTCTCCTGCCCTACGTAGTGCGCCAGGCCGCCGCCCCTGACGCCCACCGAACCGGTGAGCATGAGCCCGGTCGTCGGACCTCTGTATATGAGGTTGTTGTGGTACCAGTGGTTGATACCCGCCCCGATGATCACGGTGCAGCGACCGTTGGTCGCCTCCGCGTTGTCGGCGAACTCACGGGCGAACTTGATGACGGTCTTCCGTGAGACACCGGTCAACCGCTCCTGCCAGGCCGGCGTGTAGGGGCCGTCCTCGTCGTCGTAGCTTTCCGGGTAATCACCCGGCAGATCTCGGGAGACTCCGAACTGCGCCATGAGCAGGTCGAAGGCCGTGGTGACGGGGACGCGCCCGTTTCGGGTCTCCATGTAACGGACAGGCACACCGCGACGCCGGATGGCGTCGGCGGCGAAATCGGAGAACTCGACCTGTAGAACCTCGTCGCTGCTATCCAGCAGCGAGAGGACGGGGCTTATCTCGGAGTCATCGACGCCGTCCTTCAACGTCAGGTTCCACTTGCCACCCTCTTCATCCCAACGGAACCCCAGGGTTCCCTTCGGGAGCTTCAGCTCTCCACTCGATTCATCGAGCACCAGGAACTTGAAGTCCCCGTTCTCCACGTCAGCGTGTCCCTCCAAGTCGCTGGCGCGAAGCAGGCGCGACGGCTCCCATCCGTCCGCGGTCTGCTTGAGTGTCACGAGGAACGGCGAGTCGGAGTAGCGCTTCAGGTAGTCCGTGAAGTAGGGGACCTGCCGCTCGGCATGGAACTCCTTCAGTATGACGTGATTGGCCGCCATCCAGAAGGCGCCGTCCTGACCGGCGTGGGCCGGGATCCACCAGTCGGCATACCGCGAGACCTGGCTCAGGTCGGGAGAGAAGACGACCAGCTTGCTGCCGTTGTGCCGGGCCTCGGCCGCGTAGTGCACATCGGGCGTGCGGGTCATGTTCAGGTTGGAGCCCATGACGACGATGTACTTGGCGTCGTACCAGGCGGCGCTCTCGGCCACGTCCGTCTGCTCACCCCAGACCTCCGGCGAGGACGGCGGCAGATCGCAGTACCAGTCGTAGAAGCTGAGGTTCACGCCGCCCATCAGCTGGAGGAAGCGCGAGCCGCCGGCGTAGCTGAGCATCGACATGGCCGGGATGGGCGAGAAACCGATGACCCGGTCCGGTCCATGCTTCTTTATCGTATGGATATTGGCCGCGGCCATGATCTCGAGAACCTCGTCCCAGTTCGCCCGCCGAAATCCTCCCTTGCCCCGTGCCTGATGGAAGCGAGATCGCGCTTCCTCGTCCTCAACGATCGAGGTCCAGGCCTTCACAGGGTCGCCGTGAACGCGCTTCGCCTCCCTCCAGAGGTCGGCGAGCGCTCCGCGCAGGTAGGGATACTTGACCCGAATCGGACTGTAGAGATACCAGGAGTACGACATCCCTCGCTGGCACCCCCGCGGCTCCTCGCGCGGGATGCCGTCCTCGAGAGCGGGATAATCCGTCGCCTGCATCTCCCAGGTCACGATCCCGTCCTTGACGTAGATCATCCAGCTGCAGCCGCCGGTGCAGTTCACGCCGTGGGTGCTGCGAACCGCCTTGTCGTACTGCCAGCGATTGCGGTAGAACTCTTCCCATTCGCGCGTCTTCGGGTCTACAACGTCCTTGATCCAGCTCATCTGCCCTCTCCGATCAAAGGCTTCCGAACGCCACGCAGGCGACCGCGCCACATCAGGCCGGTCAGCACCGTGAGGAGGACCATCCCTCCAAAACCCGCGGCGAAAAACGGAAGACGCGAGTTGGCGGGAGTCACGTCCTGTTCGACTGCAACTAGAAAAGCAGTGAGGTTCGCGACCTCACCCGACGTCAGGGGGCGGCCGCCGTAGACGGCCTGCATCGCGGGAAACGGCGACGCGTCGATCAGCGCCGCGAGTCCACTTCCATAGTTCGCGGCAGCGGCGGTCAGATCTTTCCCCAGCGTACCGCCGCCCAGCGACCCGAGCGCCGCTACGTTGTGGCAGGAGATGCACGCGGCACCGCCGTTCTCCAATCCGCGAACGCCGGTGAACAGCTCGCGCCCCGTCGCCGCATCACCGGCGGCCAGCGGCGTCGCCGGCGGCGACGTCGATGTCGCCCCCTCCGCCTCGGCGAGATAATCGAGGATCGACTCCGCTTGCTCTCGAGAGAGACCCAGGTTCGGCATCGGCACCCGGTATTCCTCCAGCAGGCTCACCGCGACCGAGTCTCCCTCTGCGACCATCCGATCCGGGTCGGTGATGAAGGCTACCAGCCACTCACGGTCGCGGTGGCTCGCGATGCCCTCCAGGCCCGGGCCGATCAGTCGATCCGGCCCGACGCTGTGGCAGGCGCTGCACTGCCCCTCGAACAGCGACTGTCCTTGAGATGAAGCTTGAGGGTAGGACGACGCTGCAGCCGGGAGCGGCAAGCTCACGAGAAGCACAAGCGATAACAACGAGGGCAGCGACCGGGATGAGAATAGCATAGCTATTGCTCCTCCTCTTTCTGCTACGCGGGGTGTGACGATTCGTGGTTCGCCGCCAGGTCGGCGAGCCTCGTCTCTTCGAGCAAGGCTTGGAAGTGCGGCTTGATGTTCTTCCAGCGATCATGGAGCAGACACGGATCGTCATCTCCGCAGCGCCCACTCCAGAACATGCACTGATTCAGAAAGTCAGGTCCCTGTATCGCCTCGACGATCTGCAACAATGTTATCTCTTCCGGCGCGGCGACCAGCGCGTAGCCGTGACCCGGACCGCGACTGGACCGCAATATCCCGTGCCGCGCGAGCTTCTGAAAAATCTTCGAGAGAAAGCTGGGGGGCAGCTCCTCGGTCGCCGCCACCTCGTCGACCGCGAACGAAGTGCCACTTGGCCGGCGCGCCAGGGCAGATAGCCCGCGCAGAGCGTATTCTGTCTCGCGTGTGAGTTTCAAAGCGGTGCAAGGAATTATCGGATCCGATTTATCCGCCTTTGCCGCATTATACTACCTGAAGCCTGGAGCGGACAACCCTCTCGAGAAGGTCAATCGAGTCGTGGGACAGGAGCTGCGGAGGGCGCACCGCTCACCGATCGGGCGGGGCTGTTCCCTTCTGCGGCCGACGCCTCTGAGCGCTTCCCGTATGAGGTCGAGCTCCTCTGTCTCGAGAACAAGCCAATCTCCGCCGGATCTCTTGAGGGTCATGACGCGGATCTCCGGGACGGCGCCACCAATACGATCCATGTTGCGGTAGACGGCGTGTGCGAGGTCGGGAGGCTCTTCGACAGCGCCGATGATCTCGACGTCGCGATCGACCAATGCTTGAAGCAGACCGGGCATGTCCTCGGCCATCACAGTCATGGTGCGCACGAACACGGTATCGGAAGGAAGCGAGCGGACCTGGGCGGCGCTCATGTTTCCGAACAGGTCCTGCAGCGTGCGTCCGGTCCGATCCCCTTCAACGAGGTTATCGACCCGGTCGTGATGGCGGCGAAGCGCATCGCCTACGACCTCGACGTCACTGGCAATCGAACTCTCTAAAGATCTCCTTACCCGTTTCGCCCGTGTCAGGCGAATCGTAGTCGAAGAACAGCTCGGCCCAGAACGGTACGTACTGCGAGGCGTGCGAGGTTTCCATCTCGATGGACCCGCTCAGCCTCTCTCCGGCCGCCAGCGCCGAGGCGCCGAAAACGTCGACCAGCTGAACGACGTCGGTGAAGAGGTAGGCATCGGTGTCTTGCGAGTAGTAGTCGATGAACACTTCCGCCAGGTCGGCGTTCCAGCCGGCCTGCCCGTACCCGGTCACCTCGACGCCGATCGTGCATTGGTAACGGAACGGCTCCGGATCGCCGATCAGGATGGTTTGAACTCCGGCCTGCGCATCGGGCATGTCGATGTGAGCGGCGAACGTGGGATCCACCGCGACCCAGTAGTTGCCGATCGCACCGGGGTCGTAGGTCGTCGCCTCGACGGTATAGGCTCCCGCGTCGAGGATAACGAGGTCATAGACGCAGGAATCGGAGCCTCCCAAGTTCAGCGGGGCCTCGCAGTCGTCGTTGAAGCCGGCGAGGGTCACGCCGTCGGGCTGGAGGACGTTGAGGTAGGTGTCGAACGCACCCGACGACATCGAGACGTGCACCGCGGTACCGGCGATGCCGTCGAAGGAGTAGAAGTGGGCCTTATGGCCGCCGGGGCGGTTCGCCGCCTCGCAGTCGAGCCCGATGAGCTCGCCGTTCATGGTTGCGCCCACCGCTATGGCGCGCTCGACGCAGGCGACCACCACGGTCAGCGTGTCGGTTCCCTGCTCCGCATCGGAGTCGGTGGCCGTGAGCGTGATGAAATGCGCGCCGGGGACGAGGTTGGTGGCGGTGAAGCTGGTCCCTGAGCCGATGATGCCCATCAGGTTGCTGTTCCACGACAACGCGGCGCCGGCGATGGGGCCGTCCTCCGGGTCGGTTGCCGAGCCTTCGAACAGGACCGGCGTGCCCACTTCGAAGACCGTGCCGACGCCCGGCGCGTTGATCGAGACGCTGGGGGCGGCGCTGACAACGGCCTGAACCGCCGCGCTGCCGCTCCGGGTATCGACGGTGGCGGTGATCGTGGTCGAGCCCACCGAGACCGCGGTGACCAGCCCGCTATCGTCCACCCGGGCGACCGCCGCGTTGCCGCTGGACCAACTCACCGCCCGGCTCACGACATTCCCGTCCGCGTCGCGTGGCGTGGCGGTGAGCCGCCCCGATGCGCCCACCCTGAGGGTCAGGTCGGCGGGTGTGACCTCCACGGAAGCGACATCGCGCCGGAGTGCGCCCGGCACTTCCGGCTCGGTGGAGCCGCCGCAGGCCAAGATGAGGGCGGAAATTGTGGCGGCCGAGAGGACGCACGACACCGGGACTACGCGACGACGAGACATGACTTCCTCCACGCTCTATGATGGGGGAGGTCTTCATGGATATGGATCCTCCCCACCCCACGACCCAGTCCCACGGATTTGTCTATGGTTGTGGAGTCAATATCGGCCGGGGCGAGACTGGAATCAATGGCCCACTGGGAGAGGCTCTACCCGAGGAAAGCTTGGCAAGATTGAGAGGGATTCCGCCAAGACCATGCGAATCCCGGCCTACGGGTCCCAGACGCCAACTCCGTGATGCCGGCTCGTGGCCGTTTCGGTCGGCATCCGGTATATTGTTGTACGATAGGATGCTTGGGCTAGGGCCGTGAACGAACACGCCAGCGCCTGGTGGTTTCTAGCAATGCAGTCCTCTCACCTTTCCGCCCTCGGTTTGGCCAAGTCTGAAGCTGTGACCGGCTGCATTTGCCGTTGTCCCTCATCCGCCAGGCTACTCTCGCGACCTCGAGACTTCCACAATCTCCCCTTAGCCACATCTGGCGGCGCTCGCAGAGCCGAGCCACGTAACCGGGGCCAGCGGAGGTGAGCGGCTTGGACGAGTTAGATCGACTGCGCTCCGCACTGTCCGACCACTACGTGATCGACCGAGAGATTGGCCACGGCGGGATGGCCACGGTCTACCTCGCCCAGGACCTAAAGCACGACCGCCACGTTGCCATAAAGGTTCTGCGGCCCGACCTGGCCTCGATGCTGGGCGCGGAGCGTTTCCTCCGCGAGATCCATATTGAGGCGGGCCTCCAGCACATAAACATCCTGCCGGTGCACGACTCCGGTGAAGCGGGCGGGTTTCTCTATTATGTCATGCCCTACGTGGACGGCGAGTCGCTACGGGGCCGAATCGATCGAGAGAAACAGCTCCCCGTAGAGGAGGCTCTCCACATCACACACGAGATCGCCGAAGCTCTGACCCACGCACACAACCACGGCATAGTCCACCGCGACATCAAGCCGGAAAACATCCTGCTCTCGGATGGCCACGCGGTGCTGGCAGATTTCGGCATCGCGCGCGCCCTTGGCGCGGCAGGCGGAAAGCGTATAACCGATGCCGGGCACGCCGTTGGCACGCCGCTCTACATGAGTCCGGAGCAGGCGAGCGGAGAGACGGAGTTGGACGGCCGGAGCGACCTGTATTCACTGGGTTGCGTGCTGTACGAGATGCTGGCGGGAGAACCGCCGTTCACGGGGACGACGACCCAGGCGATAATCGCGCGGCACTTGATGGAAGACCCGCCTCCGCTTCACGTCGTGCGCCCAACCGTGCCGGCTACCGTGGGCGATGCGATCGAGAAGGCACTCGCAAAAACGCCGGCCGATCGCTTTGCTACCGCCTCGGACTTTCTCACCACGCTGGAGACGCCGGCCGAGGGCCTGGCGCGCCAGGAGCCTGACCGGGACGGCCGCGACCTTTCGGGCCTAGAGCCGGCGAGTTTCGTCCGCGAGCTGCGCAGGCGCATGGTACCTCATATTGCCCTGACCTACCTGGCCTTCGCCTGGCTGGCGACGGAACTCGTGCGCACGCTCGTCGAGTCTGCGGTCCTCGAACGATGGGCTACCCCCGCCGTCCTTCTCTCACTGGCCCTCGGACTACTTTTTTTCTTGGTAGCAGCGTGGGCAGAGGAACCCAAAACGCAATCAAACGAAGCAACGAGGAGGGGTCGCACGTGGCCGAATTGGGCCCGAAAGACTCGCCCGTTCAATCTGTTGACGCTGCTCGTGGCTCTAGTCGCCGTGACCCTCGCCGCACAGCGGATTCTTCCGGAGGTGATAGCCACCGTTGAGCCGCCCATCGATGCCGGGTCTGGGTCGACTCTCGACCCGACTCGCATCGCAGTATTGCCGTTCGAAGACCATAGCCAGGGCGAGGAATTCGGCCACCTGGCCTTGGTCTTTCCGCAGTACCTGATCGACCAGCTCAGCCAGCTGGACGCCCTCAACGTTTTGCCTTACGCGGCCGTGAAGCGCTACTACGACGCCGACGCTCCGGTCGACAGCGTGATCAGCGATCTAAACGCGGGCACCCTGATCGAAGGCACGATCATTGGATCCGAGGATGAGATTCTCATCATCGTCAGGCTCACCGACGCGAACCAGCTCGCCGTCATTCATAGCGCGCAGCACCGACGCCCACGGGGAGAAACGTTGAGTCTGCTGGACGATTTCACCGATCAGGTTTCCGGTGCTCTCCGCCGAGAACTGGGCGTGGTGATTCGCGACCTCGAGCGGATGGCCGGTACGGACAACAACGAGGCGTGGGAGCATTACGCATACGGGCGCGGGTGGAGCGAAGATGCGTACCAGCTGTGGCGCGCTGGGGGGCCGGAGCCCGCTCTGCGGACCTACGAGCGCGCCGACTCGGCGTTTGTGCGGGCACAAACACTCGACCCACAATGGGTCGACCCGATAGTCGAACGGGGCTGGGTGACGTACCAGAAGGCCAAGATCCAGAAGCAGCAACTTCGTTATCGCGACCCGGCGCTGCTAGAGCACGGCATCGAGTTGGCCGATCGCGCGCTCGAGCTGGATCCGCGTAGCGCGCGTGCCCTCGATTTGCGCGGTACCCTGCGCTACTGGTTGCGCGAGACGGTGGATCACGCGGAGGCTGTCAGGCTACTCGAAAGCGCCGAGCAGGATTTGGTGGCCGCCACCGACATCGACCCCGGCAATGCCCACGCCTGGCACGTGCTCGGCGGCGTACTGGGCGCCAGCAGCAAACCTGCCGAAGCAAAGCGCGCCGCGGAACAAGCGCTGGAGGCGGATCAATTCTACGAGGAACGCGGGAACATTTTCGCCCGACTTTGCTTCACGTCAGTCGTGAGCCGCGAGTGGGACGAGGTCACCCGCTGGTGTGAAGAGGGGCGCGCAGAATTCCCGAGCAACAGGGTCATCATCAATGGCCAATTTCTCGCGCTCGTCTCGGCCGGGGGGCCGGAGCCGGAGGTGGACAAGGCGTGGCAACTGTTCGCGGACTTCCTGGAATCCAACCCACCGCAAGACAGACCGGAGGTACGGCCATCAGCATTGCTCTACGTCGCCGCCGTGCTGGCCCGCGCCGGGCTGAGCGATAGCGCGAAGGCCGTCATCCGGCAGGCGCAGGTCGCCGAACCAGCGCCAGACCCGATGAATGACTACAACCAGGCCTACGTTTGGCTGCTGCTGGGAGACAACGATCGGGCTCTGGAATTCTTGCGCCGCTACCTCGAGGGCATGCCAGGACGCAAGGGGTCCATCGCGGCTGACTGGTGGTTCGAGTCGCTGCGATCCGACCCCCGCTTTCAAGACCTCGTGGAGTGACAGCGCGAGCTTCGATAGCTCGAGCTAGAGTCTCCAGCCCTGCCCTGTTCTGCCTCGCGTTAGCTTTCGGGGCCTCTACTCTTCGACTATAAGCTCCGGGTCAAGGTGCTTGAGTCCGTCATCGGTCCAGGCCACGATGACGTACTTCACGTGCCTCAGATCCTCGGCTCGTTCTCCCTTCAGCTTCAGAGCGGCGTTCTTGGGGTCGGCCACCTTGGGGTAAACGGGCGCCTCTGGCCCGAACACCACACGCCAGTCCTCCAGGTCGCTCGACCAACGTACCTTCTGGTCCACCTTGACTGAGCACAGCTGCGGATCAGGGACAGCCTTCAGAAGCCCCGCGCTCGCGTCGTAGGTGATGTCGATCTTCTTATCCACTTTGTCCTCCCCTTCGTTCGCGCTGCCTTCGGGCACCGAGGGCAGACTGGGACCGGTTCAGGTTCGTAGTTGCTTCGGGAGCGATCAGGGTCGTACCCGGCGGTC
>JBDHAL010000030.1:0-19888 GCA_039588075.1 Gemmatimonadota bacterium
CGGCCGCGTCTTGCCCTTGCTCCCGCGGCGCCTCCGAGCCGGGCACCGCTGGCGGGTTCTGTTCCGGCTCGGCCAACGAGGCCGACAAGACCGCACCCGCCTCGTCGTCGCCCCCCGTGCCCACGCTGTCCTCCGCGGCGCGAGCCGTGTCGAGCGGCACAGCGCCGTTGCCGCCCCGTTGCAGCCACAGGGTCGACGCGCCGCCGCCGATTGTCACGACCACGATCGCCGCCGCAATAGCGAGCCTTTTGCCTCGGCGCGCCGCAGGCCTCGCGGGCCTCGGTACCGCGACCGGCTTGCGTCTCACTCCTGCCGCTAGAGCCGTCGAAGCCCCGAGCGCTGCCCCGGGTCCTTTCTGATCGCCGTTTCGATCACCAGACGCAGGTTTTCCGGAACGTCCTGCCGTATCGTCTCCAGGGGCTCCGGGTAGTCGTGCAGGTGCTTGTAGATGATGCCGGCCAGGCTGTCGGCGGTGAACGGGAATCGCCCCGCGAGTATCTCGTAAGCGACCAGCCCGAGAGAGTACTGGTCGCTGCGGCCGTCGATCTCCTCCTTCTCCTCACACTGTTCCGGTGACATGAAGTACGGCGTTCCCATCATGTCACCCGGCCGTGTGAGCGTGGTGGCCGTTCCCAAAGCCTTCGCGATCCCGAAGTCCGTGAGGAGCAGCCGACCGTCCCTGCTGCCCTCCAACAGCATGTTCTCAGGCTTGATATCGCGGTGGATGACGCCCTGGTCGTGGGCATAGCTCAGAGCGTCGGCCGCCTCGCTGAGGTAGCGCCGGGCGACATCGAAGTCGAGCTGGGGCGTCTGGCGGACGACTTGGCGCAGGCTTGGGCCCGCCACGTAGGGCATGGTAAAGAAGGAGATCCCGGCGCGCTCCGAGACCTGGTATACGGGAACGATGTTGGGATGGCTGAGCTTGCCGGCGGTCTGCGCTTCGCGCTCAAAACGCTGGACGATCTCGCTATGATCGGCGAGCGACGGAGGTAGCACTTTCAACGCCACGCGTCGTTCGATGGCGTTCTCATGCGCCAGGTAGACACGGCCCATGCCGCCACGACCGAGCTCGCGAATGATGGTGAACTCGCCCGCCGTCGCCGCTCTGATGCGATCGAGAAGCCCGGTCGGGTCCGACGCCGACGACGCCAGCAACTCATCACCTATGCCACCCGCGGTCGGCAAGCCGCATCGCGGGCAGAAGTGACTGTTTTCGGGTAGTTCCTTTTCGCAGTTGGAGCAGGTGACCATCGGTATCAAACCGCGCGCGTCAACAAGACGCCGTGATGGACTCTTTGAGCGTGGAAGTTGAAGCTAACGTACTTCAGCGTGGACGGTTGGACAAGCAGCTTGGTGCGCCGCGGTCAGGTCAGCGCTGCTGGACGGTGACGAGCCGCCAGCCATCAGGCCCGTCCTGCAGCGTCATCCTGAGCTTGAGAGTGAACTTCTGGGCACGCTTCGTCCGCTCCAGGACGTAGCTCAAGGCGTAGTCTACTTCGACGATGGTGAGGCCGTCTTTCTCTTCGGTGTCTCGCAGATCCATCCCGACCTCGAGATCCTCTGCGCTGTCGAAGATCCTCGTCAGCATCTTCGCATCGTTACCGGGCACCTCACCGCCGTAGACGACGCGCCCCAGTTCATCGAGGTCCTCGTTCTCGATCGCCTGCCGATAGAGCTCGAGCAGCTGCTCCGGCGCGGCGATCCGGCCCCCGGCGGCAGGCCTGCTTGACGTACCTACCACTGGAGATGACTCGCGAGCCGCGGGATCGTTCGCCGCCGCGGACCTCGAACCGTTGGTCCCCCCATCTCCCGGTTGGCCGGTGTCGGCCGCTCGCCGTGACCGGTCGCGATCCGGCGCGTCGTCATTGGTGGCGACCGGACGAGGAGGGTTCCGAACGGCAGGACGCGGCGTGATTGGCGCGGCGCCGGCATCGGCCAACCTCAGCGGCGAGTCTTCGGCCCCATCATCGGTCGACGGGGCGGGCGGCCCCACGAGCTCGGGCGTTCCCCCGTCCCGCAGTTCCACCTCCTGAAAGACCATTTGGGCGGCCCCCGGATCGGTCACCGGCTCATCGGCCGAGACACGGCCGCCGCCCGACACAGCTGCGACCGCCAGGTAGAGCACCAGGGAGGCCGCCACCCCAACAGTGATGCCGCCCGACCACTTCTTGAAGCGGCGTCGGCTGTGAAACTTCACCAGACGCTCGCGCATCCAGAGCGTCTTCACCTCGTACACACTGGAGCGCCCGGCGACGCTTCGCCTGAAACCGTTCACCCGGTCGGCTTCAGCCTCGTCCAGCAACGCCATGGTGAAGGCCTCGACGGACGGGAACCGCTTGTTGGGATTCTTCTGCAGCGCTCTGTGGACTGCGTCGTTGACGTGCTGCGGCACGTCGGCCCGGTGACTCTGCAGCGGCTGAGGGGTCTCGTTCAACTGCTTCATGAGCAGCTCACGAAAACCGTCGACGTCGAACGGATACTCGCCCGCGAGCATCTCGTAGGCCACCAGAGCCAGCGCATATTGATCGCTACGCCCGTCGACTTCCCTGTCGCCCTCGCACTGTTCCGGCGCCATGTAATGAGGCGTCCCGATCATGTCGCCGGGCAGAGTGAGCGGCTCGGAACCCAGCGCTTTGGCCAGCCCGAAGTCCGTCAGCACGATTCGCCCAGTGGTCTCCTCCAGCATGATGTTCTCGGGCTTCACATCGCGGTGCACCACACCGTGCTCGTGCGCGTACGACAGTCCAGAAGCGGCCTGCCTCAGGTATTCCAGCGCCAGGTCCACCTCGAGCGCGCCTTCTTCGTGAAGGATTTCCCGCAAGCTGTAGCCCCGAACGAACGGCATGGTGAAGAACGACAGGCCATCGCCCTGGTAGACGGCGAAAACGGGGACGATGTGCGGGTGGCTCAGCTGCCCTGCGGTCCGCGCTTCATGCTGAAAGCGCTTGACGATCTCGGGATACTCGGTGAACAGCGGCGAGAGGACCTTCAAGGCGACCTGGCGGTCGAGCGCGATCTCGTGGGCCAGATAGACGCGCGCCATTCCCCCGTGTCCAATCTCACGGAGGATCTTGAATTCGCCGGCCGTCGCTGCCCGCAGGTGTTCGAGCAGCTCCTCCTTGATCGGCGAACGATCCGTCGGGCCCAGGAAGAACTCCACAGCGGGGCCCGGCGTCGCGCAATCCGGACACGGCGCGCCGTCGAACGGCAGGTCCTTTGAGCATTGCTGGCAAGATGCCGCCATCTTGTTGGGAACGGGGGAGTTATGTACGGGGAGGTCGAAGCTATCAAATAGAGGGGTAAGACAAAGTTACCTCAAGCCCGAAAAAGGGGCAACGTCGGGCCCTCCGACCCGCTTCGAGCGCAATTTCCTTGCGTTTCGACACCTGCGTGCCTAGCTTGGCGCCGCAGCCTGTCCCGTCCCGGCGTTCCTCCCCCAAAGACCGGAGCGGGCTTGTGCGGTTGCCCCAACTGAAGATTACATCACAACGGCGAGAAAGATCCGTGACCCGTTTCAGCCTGCGTGCGAGCACGATCGTCCTGCTGCTGGGAGCGAGTGGCCCGGCGGTGGCACAGCAGCCGGCCACCTGGACGGTGGCGCCGATCGTCGGCGTCTACTTGCCGACCTCGGATCTGGTGCACGATCAGCTCGTCCCGAGCCCCGGGCCGCTGGAGCCCGAGCGAGTGACGATCAACCAATCAACGGGCCTGGTCCTGGGAATCCGTGCGAACCGAACGCTGAGCGCCAAGTTCACCCTGGAACTGGAGTTCCAGTACGCGTTCAGCGACGCCGAGATGGCCGGCCTGCGGCGCGAACCGGCGGACCAGGTGGGAGACACGCTGCCGGCGCGGGTCATCACGCTGGGGGCCGACGTGCTCTACGAGGTCTTTCGCTCGCCGTTCACGCCCTTCGCCATCCACCTGCTGGGTGGCCTCGGCCTGGTGAGTCGCGGGGGCGAGTTCTTCGATCAGGGCGGCGGCGTCTTCGAGAGCCTGGAGGGCGGAACCGATCTCGCCTTGATCCTGGGCACCGGATTCCGATACGGCTTGAGCCCGCGGGTGGGCCTGCGCCTCGACGTGCGTGACTACATCTCGTCGTACACGCAGTCGCTGCCGGGTGGCGAGTTGGATTCCCAACTGCAGAACGACTTCTGGATAACGGCGGCTGCCGAGATCTCCCTCTAAGGCGGAATCAGGGCTGGGCTTCCTGCACGACCACCGGCTCCACCTTCCTCAGAACTTCCATGCGGAAGTAAGATCCGCGTAGCCCACCGGCGATCTGCACCTCGTTTACGCGTAGAAGCTCGAACCGCTGATTGGATCGCGGCGGGTTGAGCGAGTCCGGCACCACGTACTCGCCAGCATCGGCCACGTTGTAGAACGTCTCGTCCCTGGTGGTCAGCGTAGCAAAGGGCGCCTCGCGATCGGAGACCCAGCGAACGATGAGAGGCACGTTCGCCAGCACGGTGTCCTGGGCCTCCGGCGCCACAAACGCGTGGATCCCGATGTTGCCGAGAACCACGTCGCGCACGTACATGCTGTCCTTGTCGACCGTCAGCCTGAGCGTGCCCGAAGCGGCACCCGTCAGGTCTGCCGAGTAGGACCCCTCCGAGACGCTTTCCTGAAGACTGATAGGCGCGAAGTTGCCTTCGACGGTCACGTCGGCTCCGGTAACCGGTTCGCCGTCGCGACCCCACACGTTCACCCTGAACTCGGTCAGGAAACCGCCGGTGACTTCGTCCACATTGACAGTTCCCTGCACCAACAGCATCTGATTGCCAAAACCACCGTTGTTGACGGAGCCATTCGGCGCTGTGGGGTCATCCCCGTTGCAGCCGATCGCCAGGCCGGCGCATGCCAGCGCGACGATCACCCTCCCCGATTTCATATAGAAAACCTCCACATAACTAGGGATTACCGCTCGAAGAAAAGCCGGAGGGTTCGTGCGGGGGCACGGCGTGCGGATGTAGAAGATAAGAGAGGTGGAGTCGGCGGTCAATTCCGGAGGGACAGCCGACAGCCGACAGCCGACCTCTAAGTTTTGTTGGATGAACGACGCCCGACGCCCGACTCGCGACGTTCGGCTACGTGCCGCGGCAAGCCGGTCTTTCCCGCGCCACCACATACACCTATCTTGTGGTCCGACCTACCAGCCCGTTGACCACAAGCGCGGAGGTTATTATGCCCCGTTGTCGTGCGATACTCCTGGCGTTCCTCATGGCCTTC
Organism: Gemmatimonadota bacterium; assembly: GCA_039588075.1. Lineage (GTDB taxonomy): Bacteria > Gemmatimonadota > Gemmatimonadetes > Palauibacterales > KS3-K002 > JBDHAL01. The sequence goes on from JBDHAL010000030.1 coordinate 5,227, forward strand.
TTACCATCGACGGTAGCCGCACAGGTGCAGTTCACGATCGGTCCATACGTCGGCATCTTCGACGCAACGAACGACCTGTACGACGAGCTCGTACCCGGCTTCTTCCTCCGTTTCGGTCAGAACATCGGCGGAACTGTCGGCGCCCGCGCCGCGGTGTGGCCAACGCCGCGCATCGGCATCGAGTTCGAGGGAAGCTACGTAGCCAGCAATGTGCGTCTGCGGGTGGCGGACATAGCGGATCCCACGGCAGCGTTCGACTCCACGCTGTCGGGCGAGATGTTCATGGGCAGCGTGAACGTGATATGGGCGTTCATCAAGCCGCCGCTCGAGCCGCTGGCCGTCTACCTATCCGGAGGCGTGGGCGTGGTGAGCCGAAGCGGCGACTGGGTAGACGTGCTCGACCTGGCGCTGGCGGGGTTGGGCGGCGACTTCCAGAGCACGACCGATGTCGCCGGAGTGATCGGCCTCGGCCTGAAGTACACGGTGTCCCGGCACATCAACATCCGGGGTGACTTTCGAGACTACATCTCGTCGTTCAAGGAGGAGGACCTGGAGGGCGATGCCAGGATCCAGAACGACCTCCAGATCACGTTTGGTGCGGAGTTCTTTTTCGGCGGTGGGGGCTAGCGGCGCCGGAACGACTCGAGACGCCAGCCGCCGGGGCCGGATACGAAGCTGAGGCGGAGGCGGAAGTTCTGGCTTCCGCGCTGCCCGCTGCGCGAGTTGAGGAAACTCAGGTCGAGGCGGATTTCGGCTGTGGCCGACGTCCCCTCGACCTGTATGTTTTCGACCGTGGAGTTGGCTTCGATGTTCTCGGCCAATCCGAAGAGGCTATTCAAGAAATCGGCATCGTTGCCCGGAACCGCGGCTTGATAGACCTCGGAGCCCAGGCCGTCGATGCTCTCCGACTCGACCAACTCGGTGAAGCGGACGATGAGAGCGCCCACCGCGGCCTCCGGGGCTACCTCGGCAGCTGGCGGCGTCTCGGGCTCTGCGGCGAGGTCGGTCGCCAGCCGCCTGTAGCTCTCCTCCGCCCGTCCGTATGAGGTCGAGGCATCGGCGTAGTTCAGGGCGTCGAATTGCGCCTGTCCCTGGTCCCTCAAGCCGTCGCCCGTCGCGAGCCGGTCGGCGGCACGGTCCGCGGCGCCGGCCGAAATAGCGGCTTCGCGTTGTTGCCGCATGGCGTCACGGGCAGCGATCGCCACCTGCCGGGCCCGACTGGTGGCGCGCACGGCCAGCGCCTCGTACTCGGCCGCCAGGATCGTGAACTCTCGACCCGCCGCATCGACCCGGTTCTCCCGAAGCGCCGCGTTCGCCTGTTGCAGCCGGTTCTCGAGGGTCTGCAGGTCCGCCGACAACGCGGCATCGGCGCCCACGGCGGCGACCGCCGCCTCCCGCTGAGTTTGGGCCGCCCTTTGTGCCTCTTCAGCGTCCGTCCGCAGCGAGCCCCGAACGCTGGCCGTTAGCGCACCGTAGTCTCTTATCAGGCTGGAGTAGCTCTCCCAAGCATCCCAGAATCGGCCGCCCCCGAAGGCTGCGTCCGCCGCAGTCATCCGCGCGTCCAACCCATCGAGAGCTGCCCTGTCGGCGGCCTCCGCGCCCGCGGCCACGGCGGTCGCCCGCGCCTGCCGCGCGCGGTTGCGGGCGTTCTCCGCCTGGGCCCGATTGCCGTCGGCCGTCGGGTCCTCCTGCTCGACAACCACCGGAGGCGGCGTCACCTCGCCGGTGGGCGTCTCCGTCTCCGCTCCCCCGGTCTCCGCCCCCGACTCTGCCTGTGCCTGGTCGCCTCCGGCCGTCGGGTCATCGCCTGTCCGCTCGCTCTCGGCCTCGGGCGTTGGGTCGCCCGGGGTCGTGCCGAGGTCGCCTGGCGTGAGCTCCGCTTCGGGCTGACCGTTGGTGGCATCGCCGCCGGTGCCCGGTCGCAGAGGTCCCAGCAGGAAAAGGGCACCAACCAGCACCGCTGCTACGGCGCCGGTGCCGATCAGAACCCCCCGAGGCAATCCCTGCGTCCGTTTTTCGGCCAGCGAACTGCCCAGCAGGACGGTCTCCGACTCGTCCAATTCCACCGGCTCGGCCGGCGTTTGCTGCCACGGCGGCACAGCGCCCTTGGGCGGCGTCCAACGCTCGGCGGGGTCGCTGCTGCGACGCCGCTCCCGTTCATCGGGTGGCTGGGGCGGCCTGGAAGTCTCCGGCGTCGTCGATCCGACAAAGCCCGGTCGCGGCGTCTTGGGCGGCGTCGGTATCATGACCGTGGTGTCGTCGGCGCCGGAAAGGTCATCCTCTTTCGCCGCCTCCGGCTCCTCGACGACGGCAGCGTCGAGCGCGTTCACAAAGTCGTCGATGGTCGCGAAGCGTTCGTCGCGATCCTTGCAGATCGCCCGGCTGACGGCGCGCCGCAGATTGAGCGGCGCATCCGGACGAACGTCATCGATGGGCACCGGATCCTCGAACCGGTGCTTGTACATCAGCTCGGCAAGGTTGTCGGCCTGGAACGGCCGATGCCCCGCGAGCATCTCGTAACCGATTAGCCCCAGCGAGTACTGATCGGCGCGACCGTCCAAGTCGTGCCTCCCCTCACCCTGTTCCGGCGACATGTACTGCGGCGTGCCCAGAAGATCGCCAGGCGTCGTGAGCGTCGTCTCGGCCGCCAGCGCCTTGGCGATACCGAAGTCGGTGAGGATGAGCCGATCGCGCTCCTTGTCCACCATGATGTTGTCCGGCTTCACATCGCGATGCACCACGCCGCGACGGTGGGCGTAGGCCAACGCATCGGCCGCCTGACGGAGGTAGCGTCGCACCTTATCTATCGACGGTTTCGGATCGTCCTTCAGGTAGGTCCGAAGGCTCTCGCCGGAGATATAAGGCACCGTGAAGAAGGTGAGTCCGCCCTCATTATAGACCTCGAACACCTGGATGATGTTCGGGTGATCGAGCTTGCCCTGCGTCCGCGCCTCACGCATGAAGCGCTCGACGATCTCCGGATCGTACGCGAGCAGCGGAAGAAGAACCTTGATCGCGACCATCCGGTCCAGCGACTTCTGATAGCCGAGAAACACGACAGCCATCCCGCCTCGGCCCAGCTCGCGCTGGATGTCGTACCGGCCCTCCGTCGCGACCTTCAGCCGCTCGAATATCTCACGCCCCTGAGGCGTCAGCGTGGGAGCCTCCGGATCGCGACCCGGCACGGGCGTGCCGCAAGCCGAGCAGAATTGGCTGCCGTCGGGGAGAGGCGTTGAGCAGTGGACGCAGACTTCCACGGCTTCAGATACTCCGGTGTCGAAAGGCTTCTAAGGGCCGTGCCAGCATGCGGCAATTTAGTGGTAGGCGTTGGTGGCTGGCAAACCGGGGGGATTCGAAATTCGACTTGCGAAGGCTGATGTGGGTGGGGCTTGTTGGGAATTCTTGAATGTTGATTCCGGGATTACGGAATAAGGGAGTTTGGAAGTCGGAAGACTAGCTTTGGGAGCGTCGGTCGTTGCGGCGGGCGGTCGCTACGCTGGTGACAAAGATGGAAATTAGCTCGTTGGTCTCGCCGATCGCTTTGGTGACCGCCTTCGCGTTGGCTAGATCCAGCTCTATTAGAAGCTTGAGCCAGGCGTGGGTTTCACGCAGTTCCTTCAGGCAAACCTTCAGCTTGTGCACAAAATCCCGGCGCGATTCCGCTCCACACGCCTCCGCGTAGTTGGCTACAGGCGCCGTCCCACAGCGAATGAGCTGCCCTGAGACGTGCCTTCCCAGCGGCGTAGACGGCTGATCGGCGGATATCCGACACACCATCCCGGCCCAACGCACCAAGCGATCCTCCAAATCATACTCCCTGTTCATACCCCAAGCGTCCTCCCCTCAACTCCAACTTCCAAACTCCCCTATTCCGTAATCCCGGAATCAGAATTCGGGAATTCCCAACAAACTCTGAAATCCAATTTCGACCCAATCGTCAACCAACTATCAAAAAAAAAGGGGGTCCGGCCGTAGCCGAACCCCCCCCACTTCCCTCTGCAACTTCCAAATTCTAAAGGCTAGTACATCCCGCCCATGTCCGGCCCACCAGCTGGCAGCGCCGGTTCGTTCTCTTCCTTCTGCTCCACCACGACGGCCTCGGTCGTCAGCAAGAGGCCGGCGATGGACGCCGCGTTCTGCAGAGCCGAACGCGTGACCTTGGTCGGGTCGATGACGCCGGCCTTGACCAGGTCCTCGAACTTGTCGGTCTGGGCGTTGTAACCGTAGTTGAGATTGTCTTTCTCGCGAACGCGCTCAACGACGATCGAGCCTTCCTTACCCGCGTTACCTGCGATCTGCCGGGTTGGCTCCTCGAGCGCGCGACGAACGATGTCGACGCCCCGCTGCTCGTCCTCGATCTTCAGCTTCATGTTGTCGAGCATCTTCTGAGCCCAGAGCAGCGCGACTCCGCCGCCGGGGACGATGCCCTCTTCCACCGCGGCGCGGGTCGCGTGTAGCGCGTCCTCGACGCGGGCCTTCTTCTCTTTCATCTCGGTCTCGGTGGGCGCGCCCACGTTGATGACCGCGACACCGCCGGCCAGTTTCGCAAGACGCTCCTGCAGTTTCTCACTGTCGTAGTCGGACGTCGACTTGTCGATCGCGGCCTTGATCTCCTGGATCCGGCCCTGGATCGTGTCTTCGGAGCCGCCACCGTCGATGATCGTGGTTGCGTCCTTGTCGATGACGATCCGCTTCGCCGAGCCGAGGTCGCCGAGCACCGCGTTCTCGAGCTTGAAGCCGACTTCCTCGCTGATGACCTTGCCATCCGATACGACGGCGATATCCGCGAGCATCTGCTTCCGCCGGTCGCCGAAGCCGGGCGCCTTCACGGCACAGACCTTGAGCGTGCCGCGGATCTTGTTGACCACCAGGGTGGCGAGAGCCTCGCCCTCGATATCCTCGGCGATGATCAGCAGGGCCTTGCCCGTCTGCGCGACCTTCTCGAGCACCGGCAACAGGTCCTTCATCGTCGAGATCTTCTTGTCGTGAATCAGGATGTGCGCATCCTCGAGGACCGCCTCCATCTTCTCGGGATCGGTTACGAAGTAGGGAGACAGGTAGCCGCGGTCGAACTGCATGCCCTCGACGGTCTCGAGCTCGGTTTCCAGCCCGCGGGCTTCCTCAACCGTGATAACGCCGTCCTTGCCAACCTTCTCCATCGCCTCGGCGATCAGGTCGCCGATCTCGGGGTCGTTGTTGGCCGAGATAGCGCCGACCTGGGCGATCTCCTTCTTGCCTTTTGTCTCTACCGCGATGTTCTGCAGCTCTTCGACCACGTTGTCTACAGCCTTGTCGATCCCACGCTTAAGACCCATCGGGTCAACGCCCGCCGTCACGCTCTGCAGGCCGCGGCCGAAGATCGCCTGCGCGAGTACGGTCGCCGTGGTTGTACCGTCGCCCGCCACATCGCTCGTCTTGCTGGCGACTTCCTTGACCATCTGGGCGCCCATGTTCTCCACCGGATCCTCGAGATCGATCTCCTTGGCGACGGTGACGCCGTCCTTGGTGATCGTCGGGCTGCCGAACTTCTTCTCCAGGACGACGTTCCGCCCCTTGGGGCCGAGGGTCACCTTGACGGCCCTGGCCAGCAGATCGACACCGAGCTTGAGCTTGCTCCTAGCCTGGGTGTCAAATTCAAGCAACTTCGCCATTCCTATGTCCTCCTAAGTTGTTTGCGTTCTCTCTCATGCCAGCGTCGCTAAATCCAAATGCCGGTCCTACTTCTTGCCGTTCGCCACCACCGCCAGGACGTCCGACTCACGCAGAATCAGCAACTCGTCATCGCCGACCGTGACCTCGGTACCGCTGTACTTGCCGTAAATCACCCGGTCGCCGACCGTCAGCTCGATCTCTATCCGCTTGCCCTCGTCGCTCACCCGGCCCGGGCCGATCGCTACGATCTCGCCCTCCTGCGGCTTCTCCTTGGCTGTATCCGGAATGTAGAGGCCGCCCTTCATCTGCTCCGTCTCCTCCAGCGGCTTCACCACGACGCGATCGGAAAGGGGCTTGATCTGCATCTTGCTCTTTCCTCCTCTCGGTTACCGTTATACTGTTATAGATTGGATATACCGGAGACACCCGGCCCCCAGACGGGGCCGCCGAGTGTCAATTAGCTGTTTTCCGGTTTTACTCCGTTAGCCAGCCTGGAATTTCGCACGAAGTGTGCCAAAGGTAAAGAGGCTGGCGCCTGTCAAGCTGGCAGGATATAGTTATAGAACCTGCAGTAGTGGCCGATGTCGGATCGACCGGCCGGCCTGGCCTGCAGGCTGAAACCTCCAGCGGCCGTTTCCCGTACAGGGGGGAGGAAGGCCGCAAGGTTACAGCGCCCATGGGCCCGGGCGTGCCCTGTGGCCTGGCGCTATACATCGATGAGGAGGATGGAATGCTCAGAGGGATGTTCACCTTTGGTGCTCTACTCGTAGGAGGCCTCGTGGCTCTCGCGGTGGCCTCGGCGCTGTTGTTGCCGGTATTGACCCTGCTGACAGCGCTACTGGTAGCTGCCATCAAACTGGCGTTCTTCCTTGCGGTGGTATACTTCATCGTGCGGTTGATCAGCCCGGACACCGCCGACCGGGCACTAGAGAAAATACGCTCGAAGGTTCGTCGGGCAGCCTGACGGAGTCGGGGCCCTTATCGGGATCCAGTGGCGCCGAGGAGTTTCTCGGCGATCTGGAGACCGTAGAGGGTGAGATACGGCTCGACGACATCTACGGTTTCACAATGGGGAGCGATGAGGGCCGCCAGGCCTCCGGTGGCCAGTACTAGCGCGTCGGAACGCTCCCACTCCCGCTTGATTCTCCTGACCATCCCGTCGATGGAATCCACGATAGAGTAGAAGCACCCCGATCGGAGGCAGACGTCCGTCCGCCGCCCGATAATGACATCTGGGGGAACGAGGTCGATATAGGGAAGCTTGCTGGCGCTGTGGGCGAGCCCTTCGATGCCGGCGCGAGGGCCGGGGGAGATGACGCCGCCGAGGAAGACCCCGTCGCCGGAAATGCAGTCGAAAGTCGTGGCGGTGCCGAGGTCGACGGCGATGACGTCAACGCCGTAGATCTTGGCTGAGGCGAGGGTGTTGAGCATGCGATCGGCGCCGACGGTGTGTGGCTCCTCTACATCGAGCTTGATAGGGAGCGGCCCTGCCGGCGCCACCAGCAGGCTCGGATCGGCGATCAGGAACGGCTCGCGCCCGAAGGCGCGCCGAAAACCACGAGTAATGATGGGATCCATCGCCGGGACGACCGATCCGATGATCCCCTGGATCGAGCCCTCGACCCGCTGCTCCGCCACCAGGTGACCCAGCAGGTGGGCAAGCTCGTCGGGAGTCTTCTTGACGTCGGTGGAGATCCGCCAATGACGCACGAGATCGCTTCCCCGGAAAAGCCCGAGGACGGTCTCGGTGTTGCCCATGTCGATAGTCAGCAGAAGATCCATTGGTCGGTTATCGGTCAGAAGTCGGGTGCTGGCAGGTCCTCGACCACCACGCGGCCCGAGGTAACCCGCTCGAGGGCCCCTCGGTCGGGCCGGTAGAGGAGAGCGCCATCCGGGGCGATTCCCACAGCCGTGCCTTGTACAGAGCTTCCGTCCGGCATCTGGATGTAGCAGCGGCGATCTCGCAGCCAATCATATGCGTCGAACTCGCGGAGGAACTCGCGATCGAGGGTATCGGGCAGATCTACGCAGCCCTCTTCGACCCCGCGGATGACGAGGTCGGCCAGGTCGAGACGCGAGAGGCGCCGTCCTGCAGCCATGTCGAGGGAGACCGCGACATCGCGAAGCGCGGGCGGGAAGTCTGACGATCTCTGGTGTACGTTCACCCCGATGCCCACAACCACGTAGTTGGGCTCTTCGCCCGACCACGACGCCTCGCTCAGAACGCCGCCCGCCTTGCGATCGCTGACGATCAGGTCGTTGGGCCACTTGATCGCCACGCCGCTACCGCCGAGGACACGTTCCACGGCACGCGCGACGCCCAGGCCGGCCAACAGCGGGATTAGCGTGGGGTTCGCCAACTGTTTCGGTCTGAACACGATAGACAGAAAGAGCCCAGCGCCAGCGGGAGAATGCCAGCTCCGTGATTCCGTCCCGCGACCGGCGGTCTGCTCGTTGGCCAGCACGATGGTACCGGCAGGAGCGCCCTCCTCGGCGAGCTTCGCGGCGCGCGTGCTGGTGCTGTCGATCTTCGAGAAGAGCTGGATCGATGCTCGGTCCCAGCGCGCCATCAGCGCGTCGAGCGACTGTCCCTCCCAACGAGTCGCCTTCCGGGTCATGGCTCCACCGTTCGAATGCGCATGGACAGATCGAGGGCCGGCGCCGAGTGCGTCAGCGCGCCTACGGATATGTAGTCGACGCCGGCCTCGGCAAGCTCGCGCACGGTCTCCAGCGTCACGCCGCCCGATGCCTCGATCTCGGGTCGCGGCGAGCTTGAGTCGATCAGCTCCACCGCCGTCCGGACCGAATCGACCGGCATGTTGTCGAGCATGATCCGGCCGACGCCGGCCTCGAGCGCTTCCCTGACTTCCTCGATGCTGGTCGTTTCGACCTCCACCTTCAGCCCGCGGGCGTTCGCCGCCCGGACTCGCTCGCAGGCCGCCGAGATGCCGCCCGCCGCGGCTATGTGGTTCTCTTTGATCAGAACCATGTCGTCCAGCCCCCGACGGTGGTTCACCGCCCCGCCTGCCCGTGTGGCGGCCCGCTCAAGCTCGCGCCACAGCGGCGTCGTCTTCCGGGTGTCGGTGATCCGCGTCGCGGTCCCGCCCACGGCGTCCACAAAACGACGGGTCAGGGTAGCCACGCCTGACAGGTGCCCGAGGAAGTTGAGAGCCGTTCGCTCGCCCGTCAGAACGGCACGCGCCGCGCCGCCCACCTGGGCGACGGCATCGCCGGCGGCGACGCTGTCACCATCGTTGACCAGCGGCACCAGCTCGGCGTCCCCCAGCGCCGCGTAGACCTGGGCGGCCGCCGCCAAACCGGCGACCACTCCGCCCGCCTTGGCGACGATCTCGGCTTCGGCACGAGTCGACTGGTCGACGCACCACTGGCTGGTCCAGTCACCGGAACCGACATCCTCGGCGAGCGCCTCGGCAATTTGGCGCCTGGCGGATTCTGAGAGCGATTGGCGGTTCATCTTGATAGTGAACATCGAACATTGTTCATCGACCATCGAACGTCGAACCACTTCCCGACTCCTAACGTCGAACCTCGGGCCTCGAACATTGGACTTTGATCGTACCGCCGTGGCTTCATGCTCGATGTTCCGTGCTCGACGAGCGATGTTCGATGTCCGACATCCAAGGCGCAAAGCGCCGCCGCTATCGATGTACGATGCTCGATGTACAATGATCGATGTTCAAAAGAGAAGGTACCACCAGCCTGGACCCAAGCATCCGCCACCTACCAACCACTACACCAGAAACATTGCGTAAAGGATATAGCCCCCGCCCACCGCCCAACAGTAGTAGGCGAAGCGATGGAAGCTGCCGCGGCGCAGCCAGCGTAGGAACAGGACGATCGCCACAACGCCGGCCGCGAAGGCACTGAGCGCGGCACCCACCATTTGCGGGACGTCCAGAGCCGGCCCCGCACTCATCACCTGCGGTACCTGGAGCAGCGAGGCCCCGAGGATCGCCGGAATCGACAACAGAAAGCTGAACTCCGCCGCCGCTTCGCGCCCCATCCCCTGCCGCAGCGCAGCCGCCACGGTGAACCCCGACCTGGACATGCCGGGCAGCAGGGCCACCGCCTGGGCCGCCCCAACGGCCAGCGAGCCGGCCCAGCCCGGATCCCGCCGATCGCCGCGACCGACGAGCCAGCGGGTCGCGTAAACGACGGCTCCCGTCACCAGAAGGCTGACCGCTGCCAGCAGCGGACGGTCGAACAGCGAAGACACGGCGCCGGAGAAGATCACGCCGACCAGCCCGGCCGGGACCGTGGCGAGCGCCAGCATGGCCACGTAGCGCAGAGAGTCGCTTTCGCCTCGAACGGCGCCGGCGACGAGCGCAGCCAGCCTGCGACGGTAGAGGGTGATCACCGAGAGCAGGGTGGCCAGATGGACGAGGACCTCGAAACCCACCCCGGGCGGGTTGACGGCGAGGAGCGCCTCCGCCAGCACGAGGTGGCCGGAACTGGATACGGGAAAGAACTCGGTGAGCCCCTGAACGAGTCCGAGCGCGATTGCTTCGAGGAATGTCATTGATTCACCGGCCCGACGATCGGCGAACCGCTCACCTGTTCAGAATCTCCTCGTAGAACGATTCGTACAGGGTCAGGATGCGCTCGACGGAGTACTTCTCCTCCGCTTCGGCACGACCGGCGCGCCCCATCTCACGCTGCCGATCAGGGTCGGCCAGAATCTCGACCGCGGCGTCGGCCATCGCGTCCACGGCGCCCACCGGCAGCAGGCGACCGGTGAAGCCGTCGGCGACCAGTTCCTCCAGGCCGCCGCAGCGCGTGCCGACGACGGGGACCTCACTGGCCATCGCCTCGAGCGCCGAAAGCCCGAACGACTCGGACTCGCTTGGCAGCATGAAGAGGTCGGCGCAAGCGAGCAGTTCCGCCACCGATTCCTGCTTCCCGAGGAAAACGATCCGGTCACCGATTCCCAGGTTGCGGGCACTTTCTTCCGCCATCGGCCGGTCGGGCCCATCGCCGACGAACACGAGACGCGCGGGCAACTTGTCCATCACCCGGGCGGCTACGCGCACCACATCGCCGACGCGTTTGACCGGCCGGAAGTTGGAGATGTGCATGAGAATCTTCTCGTCCGGGTTCGCCAATGCGTTGCGGTTCGACCCGTTGCCCTTCTTGAACTTCCCCGTGTCGACGAAGTTCGGAATCACACGAACTTCGCACCCCGCGCAGCCGAACTTCGCTTCGGTCTCCGCCTTCAGATACTGCGATACGGCCGTCAGCCCGTCGGAGCGCTCGATCGAGAACTTCACGATCGAGCGGTACGACGGATCCTGCCCGACCAGCGTGATATCGGTGCCGTGCAGCGTCGTCAGGATCTTCAGCTCGTCCGGCTGTTCCAGCATCTCCTTGGCCAGCCACGCCGACGTCGCGTGGGGTACGGCGTAGTGGACGTGGAAAAGATCGAGGTGACTCTGAACCGCCACTTCGTGCATCGCCACAGTGGCCGCCAGCGAGTACGGCGGGTACTCGAACAACGGATAACGCGAGACCTCGATCTCGTGGAAGTAGGTGTTCTTCAGAAAGCGCGGCAGTCGGAACGGATGGGCGTACGACACGAAGTGCACCTCGTGGCCGCGTTGGGCCAGGTGCATCCCGAGCTCGGTAGCCACGGCGCCGCTACCGCCGTAGGTCGGATAACACGATATACCTATTTTCATTCGGACTTCAGAACCTATTTATGAGTTATGTCTTCAAGCTATTCGGTGCCGGCGCATCGTGCCACTGCCGCACGACCTCGGCGGCCAGCTCATCGCGAGGGCGCGACGCGTCCAGCCGGACGGTATCGTCCGGCAGTTGGTGGCGGAACCAGGTCAGCTGGCGCTTGGCGAGGCGATGCGTGTTGCGCTTCGCCTGCTCGACAGCCGCCTCGAGCGAGCGTTCGCCGCGCAGGTGCTCGGCGAGCTCCGCATAACCCACCGACTTGAGACCGGGCGCGTCGCTCGGATAGCCGTCCCACAGCCCGCGGGCCTCGTCGAGCAGGCCTCCGGCCATCATTCGGTCGAAGCGCTGATCGATACGCTCGTAAAGCGTCTTGCGGTCCAGGTCGAGGCAGAAGACGAGCGCCGCAAGGGCCTCTGTCTCGGGCGCGCGTTCGAGCCACCAGGAGTGGGCACGTCCTGACAGAAGCGTGACTTCGAGCGATCGGGCCAGGCGCTGGCGGCCGCCCTGGTCACCCAGCTCCGCTGAGCGGCGCGGATCCAGGCGCGCCAGCCAAGCCTGCAGGTCGTGCACCGTCACGCCGGACAGGTAACGCCGCAGTCGCGCCTTCCGTTCCGTATCGAGCTCCGGTTCCGGCCCGAGGGGCGCGAGCAAAGCACGGAGGAAGAAGCCGGTACCGCCAGCGATTATCGGGACCTGGCCGCGCCGCCCGGTCTCGCCGATCCATCTCCAGGCGTCGCTGGCAAAGCGGCCGGCGCTGTATTCCTCGTCGGGGTCTCGAAGGTCCAGCCCGTGGTGCGGGACGCGCCGGCGCAACGACGCGTCGGGCTTGGCTGTCCCGATGTCCATCTGCCGGTAGATCTGCCTGGAGTCGGCGGAGATGATCGCGCCGTTCAAGCGCTCGGCCACCTCTACGGCCAGCTCGGTCTTGCCGGTCCCCGTCGCGCCGCTGATCACGATCGCCTGGGGATTCGCGGTAGCCGTCACAGCGCGCCCGCCGATATCCTCAGCTGCGGCCGAAGCGGCGCGCCAGCTCATCCAGCGTGAGGCGCAGGATGGTGGGCCGGCCGTGAACGTCGTGGCTTGGCAGCTCGGCGGCGAACAGCCGGTCGAAAAGCTCGTTCATCTCCGGCTCGGAGAGCGGCTGACCGGCCTTGATGGCGGCCTTGCATGCGAACGATTTGGCGACCCGCTCGTACTGGTTGCGGGCCGAATCGACGAGCGGCGAGCCGTGCGTCAGCTCGGAGATCATTTCGCGGAAGCAGCGCTCCGGGTCGAATCGCGGATGCGGGCTGGGCACGGCGTGGATGATCACGGTGTTGTTACCGAACGACTCGAACTCGAAGCCCGCTCTTTGCATGATGGTAATGAGCTCCTCCACGGCCTGCGACTCGGTTGGCGAGAGGCGAATCGTGATCGGGAAGAGCAAGCGTTGTGACGGCGCGCTCCCCTCATCGAAGTCACGCATCAACTGCTCGAACAGGACCCGTTCGTGGGCCGAGTGCTGGTCCACTATGATCACACCGCTTCGTGTCTCCGCCAAAATGTAGGAATCGTGGAGTTGCCACATCGCACCCGGCCGGCCGCCGTCCCAAACGGCGGCCTCGGCATCGGGCGCCGGGTCGCCCGGTTCCGCCGGGCCGGGCACGAACAGAGCCATCTGCGAGCCGTCGGGCCGCTGGGGAGCCGGCCGCGTCGATTCGAACGGCGCGCCCCTCGCGAGCAACTGTGGGGCAACGCTGCCGCCGACTCGGCCCAAGCCGGGCGCGCTTTCCAGACCCTCGAGCCCAGAGCGCACCGCGTCGGTCACTGCCGCTTCCATCTTGATCTTGTTGCGGAAGCGGACCTCCGCCTTGGTGGGGTGGACGTTTACGTCCACCTGCTCGGGCGGCACCTCCAGATAGAGAAACAGCGCCGGCCTATACCCGGGGGGTAGGGTCGTACGGTAGCCCTCCTCCGCCGCCCGGATGATGAAGCGATCGACGAACGGCCGCCCGTTGACGAACAGGTGCACTCTTCGACTACCGGGCGTCGTTTCCGCCGGCCGCTGTATCAGTCCCGCCACCCGCAGTTCACCGGAGACGTGATCGATCGGTATCAGGCTCCCGGCCAGCTCCTCGCTCCAGATCGCCGCGATCCGCGTCGCGAGATCACCGGTCCGCGGAAGCTCCAAGAGTTCCCTGTCGTTGGATTGTAGCCTGAAAGCGGTGCTCAGGTTGGCCAGCGCGAGCGAGATGGTGGACTCGGAAACCGCCCGTGTCTCGGCCGCCGCCGATCGCAGGAACTTGGCCCGGGCCGGCACGTTGAAGAACAGCGAGCGTACGCCGACGGTGGTGCCCGGACGGCGCGCGACTTCGTCGACCGCAATCACGCGGCCGCCGTTGATCTTGATTCGCGTCCCCTCCCCTCCCCCGGCCGGCGCCGTCTCCAGCTCGAACCGGGAGACCGCGGCGATCGAGGGCAACGCTTCGCCGCGAAAGCCCAGCGTGCTGATCGTCCGCAGATCGCCCTCGTCCTGGACCTTCGAGGTGGCGTGCCGATCGATGGCGAGCAACGCGTCGTCACGCACCATCCCGTGCCCGTCGTCCGCAACCCGCAGCTCCGTCTTTCCCCCGTTGCGGATCTCGATGTCGATCCGGCCCGCCCGAGCATCGAGCGCGTTCTCGACCAGCTCCTTGACCGCGGAAGCCGGCCGCTCCACCACCTCACCGGCCGCGATCTGGTTGGCGATGTGGTCGGGCAGAATGTGAATCCGACGTTGCATGAACCGAAGCTATTTGAACGGCCGACAGCCGACAACCGACAGCCGAGTTTCGCCTAGACGAAGATCCCGCGCAGGATTACGAAGATGACCGCGGCCAGCGCGGCCGAGGCCGGCAACGTGATGATCCAGGAGTTCACCACGTTCCGCACCACTCGCAAGTTGAGCGCTGCGAGGCCGTGGGCCAGGCCCACGCCGATGACGGCGCCGACCAGCGTGTGGGTCGTCGAGATTGGCAGGCCCAGCAGCGAGAACACGAGCACCGTGCATGCGGCCCCGAACTCGGCGCTGAACCCCCGGGACGGCGCCATCTCGGTGATCTCGCGTCCGATCGTCGCGATCACTTTGTAGCCCCACGTGGCCAACCCCAGCACGATCCCCAAGCCGCCCAGCGCCAGAATCCACTGCGGGACCGGCACGGAACCCGATACTTCACCCGACTGGGCGATGTTGACCACCGCCGCCAGCGGCCCGACGGCGTTGGCCACGTCGTTGGCCCCATGCGCGAACGCAACGAAGCACGCCGTCAGTATCTGCAGCCAGCCGAAGATG
>JBDHAL010000031.1:0-34651 GCA_039588075.1 Gemmatimonadota bacterium
GTGGGAGCCCCGCTGCTCTTCATCATCATCAAGCTGACCGACGACCTCGACACCTACCTCGCGCGAGGCTTGACCGTCAAGCAGGTCATGCTGGCCTACCTGTACGACTTCCCGTTCCAGATGGGACTCTCCTTTCCGGTCGCCAGCCTGTTCGGGGCCGTCTTTACCGTGGCTCTGATGAGCCGCAATTTCGAGATCACCGCGGCGAAGGCGAGCGGCATCAGCTTCTACCGGATCATCGCGCCGATTCTGGTGCTCGGGGTGCTGGTGAGCGCGGCCGGCCTGGCGCTCGGCGAGCTCGTCCCAATCACGAACCGCCTGAGGGCCGAGGCGCTGGAGGAGCGGGCGAGCTCGAGCCGCAGCGTCAGGGCGCGGTTCGTTTAC
The DNA here is from genome assembly GCA_039588075.1 of Gemmatimonadota bacterium. GTDB lineage: Bacteria > Gemmatimonadota > Gemmatimonadetes > Palauibacterales > KS3-K002 > JBDHAL01. Next base: position 385 of record JBDHAL010000031.1, read on the forward strand.
GGGGCCGATGGGGGGCGGGCCTACTCGATACGGCGGCTGGTGGCCTTCGAAGGCCGCATAGAGGACATCACCATCGATCGCGAGGGCACCGGACCCGAATACCCGACGTACCGGATCCATGCCCCAGCGGCGGAGTGGAACGAGGGGGATTGGCGCCTGCTGGACGGCTACGTCCATTTCTATCCCGTGCCCGGCCATGTGGTGACGTTCGCGTTTGACACCCTCTACCAGCGCGATTTCCGGGAGACACCCGTCGACCTCCTGGCCGAGCCCAAGGATCCCGAGGAGATGAACTACCGAGAGCTGGGCCGCTTCATTCAGTCGATCGAGCGCTCCGGAGGCGACGCCCGCGAGCTGGTGGTCGAGCAAGCGCTGAAGATCGCGTTCCCCCTTGCCTGCCTCATCGTCGTCGTCTTCGGCTCCGCCCTCGGCTCGAGCACCGGGCGCCGGGGTCCGGCAATGGGTGTGGGCATCGCGCTCGCCACCGTCCTCGTCTACCTGCTCAGCGTTAGGATCTCACAAGGGATGGGTGCGGGCGGAGTGTTGCCGCCGATACTGGCGGCCTGGTTGCCGAACCTTCTGTTCCTGGCGTTGGGGCTCGGACTGCTATCCAGAACGAAAACTTAGAAAGTTCCAATTCACAAGATCGAACTGGATGTCGAACACCGCATTGTTGGGAATCTCGAATGTGATTCAGGGATTACGGAATAGGGGAGTTTGGAAATGTGAAGTAATATCGAACTTCCAAACTCCCTAATTCCATAATCCCTGAATCGCATTCGAGAATTCCCACAATGCCGTGTTCCGAAGTCCAACAAAAAAAGACGCGCGCCCAATGGGCGCGCGTCATCTAGGAGCCCTGCGATTAGTGCCTTATCCTACGCTGACGGCCTCTTCCAGAAGCGAGTAGCCGCCGGCCCGCTGGTCCGCTTTCATCAGTAGCTCGCGCGGCTCGGTCCCATCCTCGGGATGGCTGGCCACTCCGACCAACAGCCGCTCCGCCCCATTCTTGCCCGCCATCTGTCGCGTCGAGAGGAAAGAGGAGAGCACGCGCTGTGCCGCGACCTGAGTTCCCTCGGGGCCCGTATCCGGCAGCAGCATTCCAACGCCGCGGTGACCGAACGTGCCGAGCACGTCGAGCAGGCGGCAACACTCGCGTCCCTGCTTTGCCACTTCGCGAACCAAGGCTTCCTCAGGCGGCTCTAGCTTGAACAAAGCCAGAGAAAGAGGCGATTTGCGCCGTCGAGCCCGCTCCAGCTCGCACTCGAGCAGTAAAGCGAACCCCAGCTTGTTGTAGCAACCCGTCACGTCGCTCTTCAACTTCTGGATCTCGAGCGATTCCTCCTGGTTGAGCAGCTCCAACTCGCTCTTCCTCCGCACCTTCAGGGGACCTTCGCTGATCGCGACCGCCTGCGTCAACGATTCGAGGTAATAAAGCTCGACCGCTCGCCGCGCCGAGATTGAGAGCTGCTCCGCAAGCTCTCGAGCCGCATCCTTCCCCTGCCCCGGCTCGAAGTTCTCCATGCGCAGTGACGCGAGTCGCAAGCCGAGGGCAAGATCACGCGCCGTGTTGGCCGCTATTCCGCGAAGATCCTGCGCCGCCGCTTTCTCCACTTTCATTGCTGGGCTCCTTGTTCACACGTATCGCTGGCGAGAAACACCAGGCTCAGCTGGCCCGGCGCTTTGTTTCCACCGGAGGCACCCATTTGACCCCACACCACGGACAGTGGTACACCGCCTGGCTGTTGACCGACTTCGCCCAGCCGTCCGGCGATTCCACCGACCCGAGTTCCAACGGATCCCCGCAACGCACACACGCTAGACTCTCGCCCCTTACCAGAGACGACTTGAGCGCGTCCGCTTCCTCAACCGTTAACGGATCCATCGACAGCGTCACTTCGTGCTCCTCCGGCTGACGCGTGCAGCGCAGCACAACCCGCGCACCGGTCCCGCTGGGCCGGTTGATCTCACGCCGCTCCGTCAGAAACTTCCCCGAACATCCACTGCTCGGGCAATCGATGACGATCTCCCTCGCGAGAAATTCTCGCTTGATCGCTTGCTCTAGCGTTCGGCGACCCCCCTTGTCCGGCGAACCGTTGCTCGATGCGATCGTACGGGCCACTCGGCCAGGATCGTCAGCCTCGCTCGCCCACCTTCGCCTCAAGCCCACCACGTTCTGCCTACTCCACATCTCTTCCCTGTTTCCCCTTCCCTTTTCTAACCCCGGGGGTACGCCTTATCTTGTCATCCAGATCATGTTCACGATCTCTTTTCCTTGTGACCCGCCGCAAGACCCGCCCGATGCCTCCCGTGCGTTCCGATACGGCGCGCACACGGTCAGGCTGTGTACAAGGCAGGAAGTCTGCCACTGGGGATATCGGGCGACCTAAAGCGGCAACTTGTAGTTGCACAACGGGTTAGAGAACTTAGTGATCTGATTAACATCTTGGTCGGTCGGACAGAACGGCCACGTTTGGCCGTGTGGCCGGTAAATGTGACCGACTTCCTGTGGGTCCCCGAGGTTGGCGGGGACGTCAGGTACACATAACGCCTTGAGATCGCGCCAGATACGGCCGTTGGTGAGCGGCAGGAGTGCGGTGGCCCGATGTTTCCAAGGGGCAAGAGGCACTGAGGCCGAGGAGGACCGGGCACCAGAATGTGTCTCTGAAGGAATGAGATGAAGGGGCGGACCGATCTAACGAGCTATCTGCTGGGAGAGCGGAGCGAGCTGAGGTCGCTGATCGAAGCGATCGCGGAGGCGGCAGACGACCGCCATCGCGAGCGAGCGGCTGTGGAGTACCTATTGGTGCTGGCGTCGGCGCGGCAGGCCGCCCGCGGTGAGGCGACGGAGGAGCGGACGCTGGCGCAAGTCCGGGCGCAGTACTGCCGGGTGTTCGGGCCGGATGATAGCGAGCACGGCCGGTTCCTGCGGGAGCTACACACGTCACTGGAGAGCGGGTCAGCGAGAGCGGTGGCGACGGCGCTGATACTACTCGGCCTGTATCATCGCAAGCAGGGCGCGTTTGAGCGGGCGCGGGCATCGTTCGCGGTATCGGCCGAGCTGGCGAAGCGACAGTCGGACCCCATCGAGCAACTGAACGCGCTGTTCTGGCTGGGCGTCGTGGAGCGCTATCTAGGAAACCTGGAGGCCGCGGAGCAGGTCCATCGCGAACAGCTGGAGAAGGCGCGGCAGGCCGGAAGCGGAGCGCAAGCGGTGTTGGCGCAGGAGAACTTGGGCCTGGTGGCGCTGCGCCGCGGGCAGGTGGCGGAAGCGCGCAGCCGAGTGACGAAAGCGTTGGCGGAAGCGACGGACCTCGGTGATCCGGAACTGGAAGGCTACTGCTACCACGCGCTTCTGGTAGTGGAAACGACTGTCGGGCGGCCGGGCGAGGCCGCGGCCTGCGGGTGGGAAGCCTACCGGCGTTACGAGTCGACGGACCAGCGAATGAGGGCGCTTCAGGACTGTGGCGTCATCCTCTACCAATGCGGCCTGATGAAGGCGGCGCGAGCGGCCTTCGAGATCGTGCTGAACGGCTCCGGAGACGCCACGTCGAGGATCAACGCCAGGACGGGACTTGCCGACGTCGCCGCGGCCCTCGGAGATCGCACCGGTTTTGAAACGCTGACACGCGATCTGCTGACCGAGAGGAGCCTGGCGACACTGCCCTACGAATTGAGGAGTGTGTATCGCACAGCGGGGCTCGGCTACGCCCTGTTCGGCGAGTTGAACAAAGCCAGCAAGTACCTGGAGATGAGCCTGGCGATTGCCGAGGACAGAAACTTCAGCGCCGAGGCCGCCGAAGCCCGAGAACTACTAACCAACCTTCCCCGCTCCGTTCCTGCACGCGGCACCGTACAAACCAGCGGCACCGAGTACGAACGGCTGGAAGACGTTGGACGCAGCATCGTAGCGGAGCGGGCGCTCGTTTGTGCTTAGCGGCCCGCCCCGCGGCTCAGTTCTGAGCCTACTGAGAGCAGTGCGGACCGCCCAGAGTCGGGCAACCGGCCGGTTCGCTCGGCAGGTCGGAGCAACCGACGCCTAATGCAGCTATGGCAAGGATGGCCACAAAGAGCCGTACAACCTTCATTGGACACCTCCCGGGGGTAGATCTGGCGCTTTGCCTGACTGTGATGCCTGTGATCCCACTGGGATGATGGACAAGCGGACCCGACGATGCCTTATGTTTTTGAGACAGTTTATTATGATTCTTGGCCAAATGTGCTCAACAGGGAGCCTGTTTCGGGTGATATTCGGGTTTCAGGGGGCTAGAACGTGACTGACAGCGGCGGTACGCAGCCGGTTTCACCCCGGATCCTCGTAGTCGAGGACGAGCCGATCATTCGGCGGTTCTACGAGCGCTTCTGCGAGTCGCGGGGTTACACGGCGGTGTTGGCACCAACAGGAAACGCGGCGATGGAGTTGCTCGAATCCGGCCGCGACTTTGACGCCATTCTGCTCGACGTGAGACTTCCGGGCGTGAGCGGTCGTGCGCTTTGGAAGATGATGGAGTTGAACCGTCCGGAGTTGTGCTCGCGCGTGATAATGGTGACGGCAGATATACTGAGCGAGAGCACGGGGGAACTGATCGAGACGAGCCGACGCCCCTATCTACTGAAACCATTCTCGACCGAGCAGCTGTCCACGGCGATCGAGGAAATCCTTCGCTCGCGGCCGGAGAAACCCGGCAAGGGTCACCTGCTAGGGGGATAGAAAACGGGCGGGTCCTACCCGGCTACTTGCCCACCTGCCCGCGCCGCCGACTGCGCCGTTCTTCCTGCCACCGCTTTGCCACCGCGTCGAACTCGTCCGCAAGGCGTCGCCGATGATCCACGAGCTGCTCGCGGAGCGTCTTCTGGCGGACGGCCCGCCAGAAGATGCGGACATCCTCTCGCACCGTGGCCCAGCGATCGCGCCAGCGGAGCGCGACAGCGCCGGCAAGCGGCAGGATCACCGCCGTGATTATCAGCCCTTTGACGCCGCCCCCCCACCATCCGGCGAAGAGGTAGACGGCATAGGTCACAGGAAAGGCGAGGAGCGCCGTTGCAAGCTTCACAGTGGCGACCGCCTCGTAGACCGGTCGATACAGGCTGAGGCTAGCACGAGGTGACTGGTAGGGGATGTACCACGCGACCGTTCCGAGCGCGGCGAGGGGCAAGTTGACGAGCAGCATCAGTCCCTGAATCAAGGCGTAGCGGGCCATGGCGCCTGGAGGAAAGCGCTTCGGAAGCTCGCTCTCACGGACGCCGAGCTGCGCGATCCGCTGCCTGTACGACACGACGTCTGCCGTAAGTCGCTCGTACTCGTCCACGTCGGCTACATAGAGCCACGCCAGTGCCTCCGCGAAACGCTGCAGCCTCGGTAGGCGCGGCGCCAACCCCTCTCGCGCCTGCGGCCCGGCCAGCCCTTTTTCGGCAGCATACAGTTTCTCGGCGGCTTCGATCAATGCCCGGTCTTCGTGGGTCGGAAGGTTGAGCGTCACCTTTTCGAGCGCTTCCCGCATGGCCGTGGTCAGCGACTCGACCGCAGCCCACTCATCCCGCTGTCGTCTGTCGCGCCAGACGGCGACCTCGAAGGGTCGGCCGACAGCCGCGGCCACGCGACCGCGGAAGGCGTGCTTGCGGTGATAGGTCAGACCGACAGGCACGATCCTCAACCCCAGCTGCCAGTTCGACGCCTCCTCGGCCTCGAACGCGATGCGCGCCGCCCCAGTTTTCATGCGTGCCAGCTGCACGCCGGAGTGACTCAAGCCTTCCGGAAAGATGAGGACGGCCTCGTGCTTGAGAAGCGCCCCGACGGCCGCCCTGAAAGTCTTGTCGTTCTTCCACGTCTCGCCCGGATAGTCCTCTGGGCGATAGACCGGGAGCGCGGTCAAACCCTCTAGCACGTGGCCGATCAGTGGCTGCTCGAAGAGCGGTGCCTTGGCCAGCGGCCGAACGCGACGCCCGGCCACCTTCAGGACCACGAGCCCGTCCATCAAGCTGTTTGGGTGATTGGCTACGACGAGAACAGGCCCTTCGGGAATCGACCGGCCGACGCGGCCGACCTCATAGAAGCGATCGAGCGACCACATGGCCACTCTTACCGCGAGCCTGGAAAGAGGTGCGATCACCGGCGCGGGCCTCAGAAGACCCTATAGCCGACCAGGCGGCGCTCACCCGGCCCCACGGAGATGGATTCGATCACGATCTCTCCCAAACCATCCAGGCGCAGCCGGACATCGTGCACGCCGGGCCGGACCGTGACCCGTGCCATCCAGATCCGGTCGGGCAGCCCAAGCCAGGCCCTGGTATCGGCCCTCTCGGTAGCCACGTTGACCGCGTTCGCCAGGAAGCCGACGATCTCGCCGGCCGTATCGCCACCCTCTTCCTCCGCTTCCTCTCTCAGCTTCGCGGCTGCCGCTGATTTCACCAACGCCCTTACGATCGTCTTCGCATAGATGCCGAGAAGCCGGTCCTCGAAAGCCTGACGCTGAAGCTCGGAGACCTCGAGCGCCACCCGACCCGAGACGGTCGCGCCGCCAACCTCCATCTCGAGGCCGTGGAATGCCGGTTCGCCTACCCCGAAGACAGGAAAAGCGAGAGGTAAGACATAGGCCACCTCGCGCCTCTTTGCATCACCCCGACCCACTCCCGCATAGCGACCCTCCGCGTACTCCTGCGCCAGAAAGAAGGCAAGGTCGAGTCGCTCCGGTCGGCCCCCCTCGTAATAGCCGGTGGCCCGCTCCTCCGTGATCGGGATGTAGACCTGGGCCTCTTCTATCGGCGCAACAAGGCCGTCTTCGACGAGAACGATGATCTCGGCGCTACTCGTCCCGGTACCGGAGCCCGGCACTTCCCCATCGTGGCCGTTCCCGGGCCGGCCCACCTCCGGATCGCCATAGCGCGAACGATAGATGTCGAGATGGTCCGCCATCCCCAATTCCGTGCCGAGGCGGAACAAGTCGTCGATGACATCGGTCGGCGGCGAAATCCCCCACTCACGGTACGTGTCTTCCGCCAGACGCATCGACACGTACGCCGCGTTCGGGTCATCTGCCTCCAGCCCCAACCCCGCCAATTGATCGAAGAACGGCGGATCGAGGTATGGCGCGTTACCCTGCTCCCGGCTGAACTGCAGCTTCGTGTTGAGCTTCCGCCACTCCACCCAAGCCTCTCCAACCTCTCCCAGCTCCAAGTAGTTCAGCGCGCCGTAATAGTTGATTAGGAAATTCTCTATACCGCGAGGTTCGAATTTGAGGATGAGGTCGGACGTGACGAGCGAGAACGCCGTCCGCGTGATGCTGCGCGTGTACAGATCATCGACCCGTTGCTCGACGAACTGGAACCTCGAGTTGCTCAACTCGGGGTCGCCGGCATAGTGCAGAAGCAGCCCGTCCTCGAGTGCGAACAGCAGATCGTCGGTGCCGCGCCCTGCATCCGCCAGGCGAGCTCGTGCGGTTTCCAGGTCATCCCGCACGAGCGCCTCGCGCACGTCTCGCATCGTGCTGGCATGGCCGGCGCAACCGGCGAGCGCCAGCGCGCACCAAAGAACGAGACAGGCCGGTAAGCGCATGATACCGGTTCCCGAAGCGACCGCGACTCGCCCTACCGCTAGAAGCCGAGCCCGCTGCGCGAGATCTCTTTCTTGATCTTCTTCTGACCGATCCAGGTTCGCTCGTTCGTCTCGATGTGCGTCAGGTAGAGGTCGACCTGGTAGAACTTCACCTCAGTGCCGCCCTCCTTGTCGATGATCACATCGATATCGCCCGTCAGCATGTAGTCCGCACCGGTCTCCGCCCGCAGTTGTTTGCGGGTCTCCTCTCGCGCCCAGTCTTGCTGTTCCTGACGCTCGTCGCGAAGCTCGTCACGCTCGTAGGGATTGGCCACGATTGTGACCTGACCGGAGTTGACTAACGCGCGCTCGATCTCCCGCGTGAACGTGCCGGTCGGGATATGTTCCATGCTGCGGTTGCGAACCGTCCCCACGATGACGACCGGCTTCGCGTCGTACCTCAGAACGTGATTCTGGATCCACGGGTGGGTGAGGCAATCAGCGATCATCTCATCCGACACCAGCCGCGAGTCGGTGTCGTTCCAGTAACCACTGAGGTCGGTGGTCTCCTCGGGGTCGATGCGACGGACGTTCTTACCGCACGCCCACGCGCTCAAAAACACCATAACCAGAAGAAGGGCGCTCCGCCCCGCATCTTTGACAGATAGCTGCATCAGGACCTCCAGGCCGTGCTGCTCCACTGACCAACGCTCTATATATGATAATACGCTAAAAAGCTACGGAGGTTACAGCCCGGGGCAACCACCGGCTGACCTAATCGGCCGCCACTTCCCTCAAATCCCCGTTCCAGTAGGCCCGCAGCGCGTGCTCCATAGCCCGCGCGCACATCTTGGCGGCGGAGCGCGCCGCCCGGGCCGCCAGATCGCATGGCAACCGCCCATCGAAGAGGACCGTTTCCACGGCGTCCCTAACCCGGTCGATGTCAGCCATCATACGGCGTGGCGTCAGTCCGTCCTTACGGGCCTGCCGACCCGCTTCCTGTGCTGCGAGGACGACGAGGCTCCACGACCGCCGGGCTCTGCCCAACTGGAAGTCTTCCAGCGCTATGCCGGTCTCAATTGCGGCCTGGACCGCACGACTGCCGACAAGCTCAGGTAGCTCGAGACGATGATCCCAAAGGTAGGTGGCGGGCGATACGTCCCTTTCCAACTCAAATGCTAGATTCACGAATATTCTCCACCCCACCCGCTCACGGGTATGGAACTGGGGGAAGGGAAGCTCCCGCGGTCTTAGACCAATGCAGGTTCGGTGCCACGTCCTTGCGGCCGTAAGTCCTTGAAAAATAGGCAGTAACTGTTCTGGTTTCGGCGAATCTCGGTCACGTTGACCGAACTTCCGGCCGGTGCAGCCGTCACTCTGGCTCACATCCAGGCGGCCCCGTGTTGCCGGGTGGTGGCCTCCAGGGGGGCCGGCGGCTATATTTAGCGTTGCTCAATAATTCGAATGAGAATCGTTGAGGCTCTTCATCCCGCCTTCAAACTCGAGTTCGAAGGGAGAGGCTCAATGGATGATACCATGCGTGGGCCATTCATCGTTTTCGAGGTCATCGCCCTCGGTGTGATACTCTGGTTCGTGGACGATCCGGTCCCCCGGGTGGCCCTGGGCCTTCTTGTCGGACTGCTGATGGCGCGAACCGCCTTGACCGCCGGCCGGGATTCCGAGTTAGAGGGGCCGCCTACCGGGCTGGACGATCGGCGGACCGATCACCTGTTTCGGCACTGGGTGAACGTCTTGCTGAAGAAGGTCCGGGAGTTCCACACGGTGTGCCAGGGAGTGGCCAGCGGCGGAGTCAACATGGCCGTCGGCCAGTTGCGGATTCACGAGATCGAGCGCGAGATCCAGGAGTTGATGCTGCAGGTCACAGACGCCGCGAAACCGACCCCGATGAAGAGGAGGTCGAGGCGCCAGTCCAAGCCCGCGGCCAAGGAGAAGAGGCCGGAGGCATACGGGGAGCCGCCCACGTCCGAGTAGCCGAACATCCGGCTTGCTGTACCTCATTCGCCCGCCGTCCGAACCGGACGGCGGGCGAATTTCTTCTGACTACCGTCGATTGCGGGCTCGCACCCACATGCCTGTGCCGGCAAACAAGAGGGCGCCGAACGCGGCGCCGGCGGCTCCCGCAATGAAGTCGAGTGCATCACCGCTTCGGTACGGAAGGGGTTCCTGCAGCAGTTCGACAATCCCGGCTGCGGCCAATGCCAGAACGAACGAAGCGAAGATCGCCACCAGGCGCCCGCTGGATGTCAGGTTCCAATTCAGCAGAATCGCCAGCCCGGCAAACATCGCCGCGTGGATGACCTTATCCAACGCCGGAATGAGTTCGGAGTCTGCCGGGAGCGGCGCGAGGGTCAAGCAGAATACGGCCAGCAGATAAGCGACGAGGAGGCGGCGACGGTACGCTCCGGCTGCGGCCGAGATGCCGGCGCTGCCCTTAGAACTGGAAGCGGATCTCGGCCTCAACACGCCCGACGTATTCCACTGTCCAGTCCTGTACGACGTGATCGTCGTTCTTGACGATGTTCAGCCCCACGTCCCAGCGAACATCACCCAACGGATAGCGCCACTGACCGCCCAGCGCCGGACGAATGGTCGTTTCGACGATGCCCACAAGGAGCTTGTCGCGCCCGGTGAACGCGCCGTCGGGAAACGGGTCCGTCAGGTCGTCCTCCCCCTTCCATAACAACTGCAGGTTGGGACTCAGCAGCACCCTGGGATGGGCCCACCAGTCAGCCAGCAAAGAGATGTGGATGGCATCGACCCGATCATGAGCCAGCCCAATTCCCCAGCCCGCCTGGCCGATCGTGTAGTATTCCCAGAACGCGACGCGACTTCTGTAAGCGAGGGCGTTGACCACCGAGAAGTCGGCGCGCAGCCCCAGGGTCGGCGTGACCATCGGCATCTGGACGCCCAGGCCCGCGGCGTACTGGGTCAAGCCGCTCTGCTTCCCCTGCTCCTCATCTCCCACCGACGTGTTGTCGACCATGAAGACCCCGTGGGTGATGAGGTTGGAGTAGGGCCGCCACCAGAGCTCGGCCATCCCGAGCAGGTTCGCGGCCCCGCTACTGGTAACCTCCCAAGCGCTGACCGGGTTCAACAGTGCCAGGTCGATCCGGCGGTCCGGGCCACCCCAAACGGCCGACTCGCCCACCGCGATGACCAGGTTGTCGCGGATCATCCAGTCGAAGCGGTGGGTGGAGAAATAGTGGGCGGTGTCGGCCTTGAAGTCGTTGAAGGTAGAGAAGATGCCGGACAGGCCGATCCGCTCGCTGCCGATTCGGTAACCGAGGTGGTCGTAGCTGAGTCGATAGTCGGAGACGAGATAGCCTTTGACTCCCGGCAATCCCCAGTTCCGGTACATGCGGCCGAAGAACAGGCGGATGTAGGGCCACTGAAGCTCGACGTAAGCTTCCTCCATTCGGTAGGCGCACTCCGCAGCGATCGGGTCGCACTGGCGAAACGGGATGGCGCGATCATTCGGATACTGAGGATCGTTCAAGTAATGATCGTTCCACTTGTACTCCAGCGCGCCGGCCACGTTGGGCGCTGCGCCGTACAGACGCAGTGCCAGCGTGGGGAAGAAATGCGCCGTGCTGGTGGGCCGAAGGAGGTCTCGGTGCTCCTGAGTCACCGCCTCGAAGCCCGCATCGAATTCGCCGTTGAAGGTGAGCCGCTGAGGGCGGTTGCCCTCGAGCCTGGCGATCTCGCGGTCGAATTCGCGCTCGAGTAACTCAACCCAACGGAGCTCCTCCGGCGTGAACCGCCCTTGCCTCTCCGCCTCGAGGATCGCCGCCGCCACATCGATGCGCCGGTACGGCTGAACGAGCGGCGACAGGCCCGTCAGGTGGCCTCTGGCGATGAGCACATCCAAATAACGGTAAGTCCAGTTCTCAAGCGGCAGGTACCGCGACGAGTAGAAACGTCGATCGTCGCCGGAGACCTCCGTCGTGTCCGAGGATTGAGCGGTGAGACCGGAAGGAATAAGAAGGAGCGCTGCCGCGAAGAATGCCGGGCCCAGCGTCCATCGGTGCGCCACGCCTCTCTTCAACCCGCGGTGACCGCCGGGACTGCGGTCGCCGGCTCCCCCAACAACGTATGCCCGGCTCCTCATGTGCTTGAAGTATAAGGCGGCGCGCGGGTTACGGCCAGACTGCGGCGTGCTTTTTAACAATTCCTGAGCTCGGCCGTCAAACAGATGACGATCGACCGGCCGGCCGGGGGAAAGCGCCAGTCGTTCGTTCGCGATGTGGCCGAGAATCAACCGATGTTGTCCCTGGGCCGATTCCAGGTGAGTGAGACGCAGCGACCCGAGCCCGTAACGCTTGACAGAATCACGCCTTATGGGTATAATCGACCCCCCTGCGCAGACCTGCGCAGGCTCCCCCGCAGTATCGGGTTGCTCCATTCACAACCCAATGAGCTTCTGCTCAACAGACAGCGCTGGGAGGCTCCGCGACATCGCCTGTTCCTGTTTAACCAGAGGAGTTGATACAGGAGATGCCTGTGCGGTCGCTCGCGCCTTCGACATGGGTGCTAAAGCAAGAGGCTCAGAAGCACAAGTTAGGAGCAGACAGCTGGATCCCACCTGGGCACGCTGAGCGTATGCCGTGGGCAGCTGTCTGGACGCAACCCTTGAGCGTGCCCCGCCACACGAAGGAAGAAGTGCTTTGAATCCGATAGAATTGGCGCAGCCCGGGATCTCAGTCACGGACAGCTGGCAAGAAGCCGGCGGCGTGGCGGTGGCCCGGACGCTGCCGAAACACGACATACGTAGCGAGAAGGATCGGGCCTGGCGCCGCCACGCCCGAGAGCAGGCGCGCCGCAGCGGCCGCGTCGCCGGGCTGCTGGGTGTAGATGCCACTGCCGTCGTAGCCGGACTGCTGGCCGCCGTGTTGTTTGCTCCAGCCTTGTTCTCGGCCCGAGTGCTGGTCAGCCAGGAGTATTACCTCCTGCCCCAGGACACCTTCCCGGCCTTTTTGACCCTGCAGATCCTACTGCTTGCTGCCACGGCGGCATACGCGGGAAAAGCGACAAGCGCCTACGGTCGAATCGCCGCCGCCAGCATACTGGCGTCCATTCTCTTCTACGCCGGGCTGACTCTCTACACCGACCTTGGAATCACGCGGCCGGCCATGCTGCTCGTCGGCGGATCGGTGCTGTCGATGCTCACGATGGGTCGCTGGCTCGTCCGCCGGCTGAATCGAGCCGTCCGCCGCGCGGGGCTCGGCCTGCGGAAGGTCGCGCTGATCACGACCCCCGATGGCGCGACGAAAGACAGCGAACGCATGGCGCGGCAGCGCGAGAACCATGTTCGCGTTTGCGAGACCGTCGTGGTTGATCGCCCGACCAACGGCGGCCGTCAGCGCGCGCTCCTGGCCCTCGACAGAATCAGTCGGGACGCGTCCGTGGCTGGCATCGTGGTCTCCGTCGATGCGCCGCCAAAGCTCGTTCGCGCCGTTGCCAACGGCTGCTACGTACGCGGCCTGCCCGTGTTCCTCGTGCCGCCGTTCCTCGAGATGATGAGCACCGACCTCCGCCTCGCCTCAACGGGCCCGATCACTATTCTCGAGCTTGTGAGGCCCATGCGCCGCCTGCCACACATGACCTTGAAGCACGCCATCGACGTCCTGGGCGCGGCAATCGGCCTGATCCTGCTGGCGCCGCTGTTCGCCATCATCGGCACCCTGATCAAACTCGACTCGCGCGGCCCCATCTTCTTCTGGCAAACCCGGGTAGGGTTGGGAGGGCAGCCGTTTAAGATGCTGAAGCTACGGACGATGGTGGACGGGGCGGATGAGCGTAAGGAGGAAGTGGCTCACCTCAACGGCTCCGGCGATTGGCGGCTATTCAAGATCGATCGCGATCCGCGGGTTACGCGGGTTGGGTACTTTCTGAGGAAGTACAGTCTGGACGAGTTGCCGCAGCTGTTTAACGTACTCAAACGAGAGATGAGCCTCGTCGGCCCACGCCCGTTTTTCGCTGACGATCTAGATATGTACGAGCCGCATCATTTCCAACGCTACAGCGTGTTGCCCGGGATCACGGGGCAATGGCAGGTTAACGGTCGCAGCCACGTGCAGGACTTCGAGTCGGTGGTAGCGCAGGACCTCGAGTACATCAGAAACTGGTCAATCGGTCTCGATATCAAGATCTTGTTCAGGACAATCCCGGCTGTGTTCCGCGCTCAGGGAGCCATGTGACGGAATCGATCGGCACGACGCACAACATGTAGCCGGGGGAGCGCGGGCCGCTGTTTATCGCGGCTCGTGAGGCGGAAGTTATCAGCGGAGCGGCCTTCCATATCGAGGAGCGCTGCCGACCGGGTGGCGCTCGCGTTCTCAGCCCATAGAAACCACACCCCTTTACCGACCTCTCGTGCGACGAGCGATCTCTCATGGGGTGCGCGCCGCGAAGTGGGCTGGTACCTTGCGTCGGCGGCTTCCGCCGATCGCGCGGCTGACCGGCGCCGGAAGAGAAACCGATAACCGTAAACCTTAAGAATAGAATGATCCAGGCAGTGGTCGCGGCGGCCCAAGACGCCGGCCGAATCATACAGAAGGTCAGAGAATCCGATTTCGAGGTCGAGAGCAAGGGTGACGCCGGCCCGGTCACGCGCGCAGATCGCGAGGCGGATGCCCTCCTGAAGTCGCGGCTGCTGGAACTGGACCCGGCCGGCTGGCTATCGGAAGAGACGGCGGACGACCCGGCACGGTTGAAGTCGAGCCGCCTATGGATCGTAGACCCGCTGGACGGGACAAAGGAATTCGTCCAGGGACTACCTGAGTACTGCGTCGCGATCGCCCTGGTAGAGGCAGGCCAGCCGATACTCGGCGTCGTTCACAATCCGGCCAGGGGCGAAACCTATTGGGCAGAGCGGGGTGCGGGTGCTTTCCGAAACGGCGAATCGATCCGAGTATGCGAGGGTAGACGGCTGCTCGCGTCACGCTCGGAGCTGAAGCGAGGCGAGTTCGATCCGTTCAGGGCCGGCTGGGATGTCACCGCCACGGGCAGCATCCAGTACAAGCTCGCCCTCATCGGCTCTGGCGAAGCGGCTGCCACTTTCTCTCGAGGCCCGAAACACGAGTGGGACGTGTGCGCCGGCGAATTGATCGTATCGGAGGCCGGCGGAAAGGCGTCCGACGTTTTTGGCGACCCACTTAGATACAACCAGCCCTTCCCCAAGGTGAAGGGCGTCCTGGCCGCGGCGCCGGAATCCTACGCGCGGGCACTCCCGGATCCAGATAACTGAGGCTCAGCACGAACCTTTTCGCACATAGGAGCATCTGCGTTGACGAATCACCTGATTGAACCACACGGTGGCACCCTGATCGATTGCATGGTGGACTCGGACCGGTCCGCCGAGCTGCAGGCCGCCTCACGCGACTGGCCGTCGTGGGACCTGACGCCCCGACAACTCTGCGACCTCGAACTGATTCTCAACGGCGGGTTTTCGCCGCTGATCGGTTTCATGACACGCGACGACTACGACCCGGTCTGCAAGTCGCTCCGCCTGGCCAGCGGCGATCTGTGGCCGATGCCGATCACGCTGGACGTTCCTGAGGAGATTGCCGGGAACCTGGGCTCCGGAGCGACCTTGGCCCTTCGCGATCCGGAGGGCGTGATGCTCGCCGCGCTGCAGGTCGACGACGTATGGCAGCCGGACCGAAAGGCCGAAGCCGTAGCCGTGTTCGGCACGTCAAACCCCGAGCACCCAGGAGTGGCGTACCTGCTCGAGCAGAGTCACCCCTACTACGTGGGCGGAAAGCTGGAGGGGCTGCAGCCACCGGTTCATTACGATTATCGCGACCTTCGGCTGACGCCGGCGGAGCTGAGAAAGGATTTCGCACGTCTCGGCTGGCGCCGGATAGTCGCATTCCAGACGCGCAACCCGATGCACCGGGCACACCAAGAGCTGACGCTGCGGGCGGCCAAAGAGGTGGAAGCCAGTTTGCTCATCCACCCGGTGGTGGGGATGACCAAGCCAGGCGATGTCGACCACTACACGCGCGTGCGTTGCTACCAGGCGTTGCTGCCGCGCTACCCGCACCATACGGCAAAGCTGTCGCTTCTGCCGCTCGCCATGCGGTTGGGCGGCCCGCGCGAGGCGATCTGGCACGCGATCATCCGAAAGAACCACGGTTGCACGCATCTCATCGTGGGCCGTGACCACGCCGGGCCCGGATCCGACTCTTCAGGTAAGCCGTTCTACGGGCCATACGACGCCCAAGAGCTGATGCAGGAGCACGAGAAAGAACTCGGCGTCACCATGGTGCCGTTCAAGATGATGGTGTATGTGGAGGATCTTGATAAGTACGTGCCGGACGATGAAGTCCCCGAAGGAGCACGTGCGCTATCGATCTCGGGGACGGACCTTCGACGTCGCCTGGCCGAGGGGAGCGAGATCCCCGAGTGGTTCAGCTTCGCGGCGGTGGCGAAGGAGTTGCAGCGTAGCCATCCACCGCGCCAGAGGCAGGGGTTCACCGTCTTCTTCACCGGTTTGTCGGGATCTGGTAAGTCGACGATCGCCAACGTCCTGCTGGTGAAACTGCTGGAGATGGGCGGCAGGCCGGTGACGTTGCTGGATGGTGACATTGTGCGCAAGAACCTTTCGTCCGAGCTGGGTTTTTCGAAGGACCACCGCGACATCAATATCCGCCGTATCGGCTTCGTTGCGTCCGAGATTACGAAGAACGGCGGAATCGCCCTCTGCGCGCCCATCGCACCGTACGAGTCGGTGCGACAGGAGGTGCGCGAGATGATCTCTCCGGTCGGCGGGTTCGAGCTCGTGCACATAGCAACTCCGCTCGAAGTCTGCGAGCAGCGTGACCGCAAAGGATTGTACGCCAAGGCGCGCGCCGGCATCATCAAGGAGTTCACCGGCATCTCCGACCCCTACGAGGCTCCGGAGAACGCCGAAGTGGTCATCGATACGACGCAGATGGCGCCAGAGGAAGCGGCTCAGCAGATTATCCTTCACCTGGAGAGCGAAGGCTACATAGGACCGAATCGTAACGAGGCCTAGTCACCTGCGGGTGGCGCCACCTCGACGGGGGAGATAGCGGATGGGCTGGGACGCATGGGTCACGCTGGCCGTAATTCTGGCCACCATTGTGGCCCTGGCGCGAGAGATACTGCCGCCGGCGGCGACCATACTGAGTGCCGTCATCGTACTCCTCGTGCTGGGAGTGGTTACCCCCGGACAAGCGTTCTCCGGCTTCAGTAACCCCGCGCCAATCACCGTGGCGGCGCTGTACGTCCTGGCCAGGGCAGTCGAGAAGACCGGAGCGCTACAGCCGGTGGTCGGTGCGACGCTGGGGGAAGGAATCGGCGTGCGACAATCTCTGGCACGATTGATCGTCCCTACAGCGGCGGCCTCTGCATTCCTGAACAACACTCCCATAGTAGCTATGCTGGTCCCCCAGGTGACCGATTGGGCCGACCGCCGCGGTCGTTCGCCTTCTCGCTACCTGATGCCACTCTCGTTCGCGGCCATTCTCGGTGGCATGGTCACGCTGATCGGAACATCGACCAACCTGGTCGTCTCGGGCCTGCTGGAGGCCGCCGGGCAGGCGCCGCTCGGCATGTTCGAGATATCCAAGATCGGAATACCCGTGGCTGTAGCGGGCCTGCTCCTGCTCGTTCTGCTACCGCAGCTAGTTCTGCCGGAACGGCGGGCGGCCCGCCACGACCTGGACGAGGACGTGCGGGAGTTCGTCGTCACAATGACGGTCATGGCCAACGGTCCGCTGGATGGATCCACCGTCGAGAAGGGCGGGCTCAGGCACCTGCAGGGCGTTTATCTGGTGGAAATCGACCGGGCCGGCGACTCGATCGCACCGGTGGCGCCCACAACGATCCTCCGAGGTGACGACCGGCTGAAGTTCGTCGGCAGGGCGGAGCTGATCGTAGACCTGCAGGGCACGCGCGGGCTCGTTTCCACCGAGCACCATCACATGGGCGAACTGGACACGAGCCGGCATACTTTTTTCGAGTCCGTGGTGGGCGCCGCCTCTCCGCTGGTCGGCAAGACGCTAAAAGAGGTGGAGTTTCGGGGCCGCTATCAGGCGGCCGTGGTCGCCATCCACCGCGCCGGCCACCGCGTCGACGCCAAGCTGGGCGAGGTCCGCCTCAGGGTCGGCGACACACTGATGCTGCTCGCGGGCCAGGACTTCCG
The DNA here is from genome assembly GCA_039588075.1 of Gemmatimonadota bacterium. GTDB lineage: Bacteria > Gemmatimonadota > Gemmatimonadetes > Palauibacterales > KS3-K002 > JBDHAL01. The sequence goes on from JBDHAL010000031.1 coordinate 18,108, forward strand.
GCGGCGCTGGAGTGATCGCAACGACTTTCTCCTCGTATCCCGACTGGGTGGCACGCCACCGGCGGCCACTCGCAAGGCCGGCTGGGTGGCCGTCGTCGCCCTCGCCATCGTCGCCGGTGCCGGGCTCGGCCTGCTGCCGGTCCTCCACCTATCTCTGCTGGGCGCCATGGCGCTCGTTTTATCCGGGATTCTGACGCCGGGTGAGGCGCGGAACGCAATCGACCTAGACGTAGTCCTGGTAATAGCCGGCGCCTTCGGACTCGGAGCCGCCATGCAGGCTTCGGGCCTGGCGGGTGTACTGGCCAACCTCGTCATTGGGTCGCTGGGGTTCCTCGGTGCGACCGGCGTGCTGCTCGGCATCGTTCTGGCTACCGTCGGATTGCTGGCCATCATCACCAACAATGCCGCCGCGGTCCTCATGTTCCCAATCGCATTGTCGACCGCCGCAGGGCTTGGCCTGAACCAGAGAGCGTTTGCCATCACCGTAGCCGTGGCAGCTTCGGCCTCGTTCCTGACACCGATCGCCTACCAGACCAACCTCATGGTCTACGGCCCCGGCGGCTATCGATTCGGCGACTATGCGCGCCTCGGCCTGCCTATCACCCTCGTCGTCATCGCCACTATCGTCTTTGCCGTTCCGCTCTTCTGGCCCCTGTGAGCAAGGAGCCGATGTGAAGATCCTTTACATTGCCGGATCGGGACGCTGCGGGAGCACTCTCGTCGCCCGGCTGCTCGGCGAAATCGAAGGCTTCACGAATGTCGGCGAGGCGTCACGCTACATGTTCAACAACAAGATGTCCTCACGCGGCCTGCCCTGCAGCTGCGGCGCCAGCGTGGCCGAGTGCGACTTCTGGAGCGAGATCATATCCCAAGTTCCGGAAGACGAACGCGAATTCGCGACGAGGGCCGTGCGCATCAGATATCTCCCGCTGCTCGCCTCGAAAACGAAACCACGCAAGCTGCAGGAGAGAATGGAACGGCTAGTGGAGGCTACGCGTGACATCTACGCCGCGCTTCAGCACCGTGAAGGTTCGCGTGTGATGGTCGACTCGTCGAAGAATCCGGCGAATGCCTACATCCTTTCCCAAATTCCCGGTGTGCGCCTATTCGTGCTGCACCTGGTGCGCGATCCCCGCAAGGTCGCCGCCAGTTGGCGCAAGCCGAAGGGGTATCTGCGCGGCCACTCACCGCTTCGAGTCACCTCGTGGTGGTGGACGTACAACCTGGCATCGGAGCGGCTGCGCAAATACGCCGACGGGTATCAGCGAATACGCTATGAGGACTTCGTTCGGACTCCCGGCGAAACACTCTCGAAAGTTCTCGAGTTGGTTTCCGAAGCCGGCGAGCTAGCGTTCCTGGACGGCGATCGAGCCGTGATAGGAACTCAGCATATGTTGGCGGGGAACCCCGATCGGTCGGACACGGGGCAAGTCACCATCTCGGAACCACCCCGCCCGATGAACGCCGCTTTGCGACTGGGTGTCTCCGCGCTGGCACTGCCGATGCTCCTGCGATATCGCTACCCGCTGCTTCACCCCGCCACGTGAGCCGGAGCATTGGAGACGTCTAGTGTGCGGGCTCGCGTCGTGAGAAGACTCGGGTGGCTAGCCTGTGCGTTGGCGTTACACGCGGCCGGCGCGTGCTCGGGGGCCCGGAACGACACTTCGCCCGCCGACTCGATTCGCGCTGCCGAGAGCACCTCGAACGTCGCCCGCACTGAGCCTAGCTGGGCGGTCACCGGCACGAATAGCTCTCCTTTCGGCGTGCATCGTGACGGGCCGTTTCCCACGAGACCGGAGATCGTGTTGCGGATCGTGGAGAACGTCCGCGCGTCCGGGGCCGACTGGATGCGGGTCAACGTGGCTTGGGAGTGGATCGAGCCGAACGAAGGCGCACGCGAATGGCCGCGCCTGGACCGGATCGTCGATGCAGCCGGCACAGCCGGAATAGCCCTCCTGGTCACGATCAGAGGATACACACAGACACCACTCTATTCGAACGACTCGCAAAGAAAGCTCGCAGCCTACGAGCTGTTCATCGCAGAGCTTGCCGGGCGTTACAAGAACAGAATCAAGTACTGGCAGATAGAGAACGAGGTGACGGCGCGAAATATGTGGCGCGGATCGCCGGACGATTACCTCGCTGTTCTCGCGACCGCTCACGACGCAATAAAGAAGGAGAACCCAACCGCGCAGGTGCTGCTAGCGAGCTTCGGCTCGGGCGTGGCCGAGCCGATTCTCTATCAGCCGGACTCGAGGAGAGGCCAAGAAGCAGCTTCGCAGATGCGCTACCTTCTTTTTCGCGGTGCCGACCACTACGACATAGTCGATATCCACGCATATCATAGCCTGGCAGACGTGACGAGAAGGATCGACCTGATCCGAGGGATGATGGAAAGCTTCGGCAAGGCAGCGCCTGTTTGGGTCTCCGAGACCGGGGGGCCCGACCCGCGATCCGTGAGCATAACAGATACCCTCCGCACCACCGCCGACCAGGCCCTGAAACGCTACGTCTCGGCGCTGAGCGCGGGCGCTGAGCGGGTGTTCTGGCATCAGATCTCGATGAATCCCGGGAAGACGGACTACTGGAGCCACATGGGCCTGCTGCTCGGTGAGGAAAGGCAACCGGCGTTCTACAGCTACCAGACAATGGCGTCAAAGCTTCGCGGCCTGGATACCGTGGAACGCCTCGACAGCGAGGAGGGCACATTCATCTATAGGGTCCGCAAAGACGAAGCAGAGCTGTACGTGCTGTGGGCGGACCTCCCGACGTGGGTGTCATTACCCATAGAGGGCGGAGGTTGGCGAGCGAGCGACATCTTCGGCGCCACAACCGAGGGCTTAGCGGAAGGAATCAACGTGGGACCAAGCCCCTTATATGTTGAACGAGCCGAATAGGCCCCCTGAGCCCAAAAGGACGCCTCCTGCCGACGCCGCCCCCGGCGACGCGCTGACCCTGGCGAAGGGCGCCGGGATCACGCTCGGCGGGCGGGCGGTGGGCCGCGGTGTCCAGTTGGCCAGCCAGGCTCTTCTGGGCAAGGTGCTGGGGCCGGAGACGTTCGGCGTTTATGCGATCGGTTGGACGCTGCTCCGCATGCTGGGCTTTCTGGGTCCGCTTGGGCTAGATCGCGGTGTTATCCGTTTCGGGTCGCGTTACTGGAAGGACGACGTACCCACGTTCAAGGGAATCCTCATCGAGTGTCTCGCGTACGCGGGTCTGGCAAGCGGCGCCTTGGCCTTGCTGCTTTACGCTGCATCGCCCTGGATGAGCCGGGTCATGTTCGACGAGCCGCGCCTGGTCGGTGTCATCCGCGGCTTCGCGCCGGCGCTGGTGCTCCTGGCCGCGATGCGGGTTGCAACTTCGGCTACGCGGGCAACTCAGCGGATGCAGTACTCGGTGCTTGCCGAGGACCTAGGCCAGCCCACCTCGAACCTGTTTCTCGTCGTCATCTTCTTCCTAGCTGGCTGGCGGCTCGGCGGCGCGGTCGCAGCAGCGAGCCTGTCGTTCGGCGTCGCGCTCCTTATGGCGGTCTACTATCTCGGGCGCTTGGTACCGGGCCTGCTTCGCGCCCACGTGCGCCCGGTGTTCTTGGGACGCGAGCTGCTCTCCTTCTCGATACCGGCGTCGATCGCAGGGATGCTGGGCGCCTATCTCGTCTGGATCGACCGACTGATCCTAGGGGCGTTCAGACCGTCGGGTGCAGTCGGCGTGTATCAAGCCGTTTCACAATTCTCGATCCTGTTCGCGATCATACTGGGCGCGATCGGAGCCGTCTGCGCACCGATGGTGGCGCGCTTCCACCACCGGGGCGAGTCAAACCGGCTGGCAGAACTCTACCGCGTAAGCACCAAGTGGAGTCTCTACCTGAGCCTCCCCGCCTACCTCGTGATGGTGACCATCCCGGCGGACTTGCTGTCTGTCATTTTCACGGAAGAATTCGCGGTCGGCTGGCTGCCGCTCATTGTGCTGGCGACGGGTCAGGCTTTGAACGTCGGTGGAGGCACGGTGGCCATGCTGTTGGTCATGAGCGGTCACCCTAGAGCCTGGCTCACCCTGTCAGCATCAGCTTTGGCGGTCAACATCGGGCTCAACCTGGCGCTGATCCCCCGTTGGGGATTGTTGGGCGCAGCGATCGCCACGGCGGCCTCGTTGTCGGCACTCTGGCTGGCCGGCCTGCTGCAGGTGAAGAAGACGCTCGGCCTGTGGCCCTACGATCGGCGCTATCTCAAGGGCCTGGTCGCCACGATCGTCACCGCTGCGATCCTCATATCTCTGAAGATCTCACTCGATCTAACGGGTGTCTCCGCTGTACTGTTGACTCCCCTTGTCGCGATTCTAGCTTTTGGAGGCGTGCTGGCAGTACTCGGCTTCGATCCGGAGGACCGCGTTCTCCTTCAGGCGATCCGCTCGCGTGTCGGGTAGACCGCCTCAATAGCCATCTTCTATCGTGAGCGATTTCTCCCAGACCATCAATGCGCCGGCCGGCACGAAGGGCATGGCCCTCGTGGCGATCGGTCTTTGCGGCCTGGTGGCCGTACTGCCGCCCGCATTCCTGCCCTACTACGTGGCCTCGGTCCTTTTCCTGGTCATCGCCTTCTTCAGTATCGCGAATCCGATCTTCTTGCTTTACATCGTCATCCTGACCTCCGCGCTTGCCGGCCTGCTGCGCGCCTTCGAATCTCTGCAGATTGGCGTCGGTGGCGTCAGCCTGTCAGGCCTGCGCTGGGTTCTGCTTTTCGGGCTGGCAATCGTCGTATTGACCGCCAATTTCGCAAGCATCCGCGTCCCGAAGGCGGTCGTCCCGTTTCTGATCTTCGCGGCATGGGCTGGACTTCGCTTCCTCTATACTCCCTCCGGTGTCCAGGGAGGCAAAGACGTCATCTTCTATGCCCTGCCGGCAGTCGTGGGTGTGTACACTCTCTTTGTACTCCGTGCTTCGAACGGGCGCGCCATCGGGCAGATCGAGAGAGCTATCCTTTACAGCGTGGCCATACCCGTCACCATATACCTGATCCTCTTCACGTTCGCGCTCGTAGCCTTCACATCTCAAGGCCCTCAAGGCCTGATCGGCCCGCGCGCCGTGGCCCTGTACCTACTGGTCGTTCTCGTTCTCGCGCTGGCCGCATTCCGCTACGGGGAGGCGCCAATCGAACGCAGATCGGGTGCGATCGTAGCCTGCATAGCCTTGCTGGCGATCCTTTTAACCCTCTCGAGGACCGCCAGCGTGACGGCCTTGGGAGTCGTCCTGTTCTCGCGGATGAAACCGCGCTACCCGCTGCGGCTAGCCTTGCGATTCGCCGCAGTCCTAGCCCTGGCGGTCTTATTGATGTGGAAGATCCCCTTCTTCCGCGAGCGGTCGTTCCACTCCGTAGAGGACAGCCTGATCGAAAGCATCACCCAATTCAACACGATGGGCCGCGCCGCGATGTGGCCGCTGACTCTCGCCAACGCGTTACGTAGTCCGGCCATCGGTTTGGGTCCCGGCAGCGCGAGGCTGATGCTCGGCGAGTCACTGCCGCAGCTCGGACGCGTGGAATACCACCCTCACAACGAGTACCTGCAGGTGTTTCACGACTTGGGATTAGTGGGATTGGTACTGCTTCTCTGGTCGTGGGGCAGCGTGTCGATGCAACGCTGGCGGTCGTGGGGCAAAGCGCACGACGCCGGAGACCGCTTTAAGGCCAAATGGAACCTGGCGGGAATACTGGCGGCAGCGGTCGTGTTGGTCACCGCGCTGACGGACAACACACTTCACTACGTGTTTATAACGGCACCCGTTTTGATGATACTCATGGTTCCCACCTTCTGGGATGAAGAAGAGACGGCGAACGAGCCCACGGATACCGAATCATATGAGTGAGCAGCAGATGGAGTCGGTGCGCCGAACGCCGGCCCAGATCCTCTCGAGCAAACTGCAACAAGCCTGGCGTTTGGTCGCGCTCCGCCACCTCTCCGGCCTCGTTCGATTGCACCTGGTGACGGAGTACCCTCGCTCGGGCGGGACCTGGCTATCGCAACTCCTCTCCACCTATCTCTGCATACCGTTTCCAAGAAACGAGATGCCGGCGCTAAAGGAGTCTGTCTTTCACGGTCACTACCGGCCTGCGCGAGGCTTCAACCGATTGCGGCAGATCTATTGGCTGGTACGCGACGGCAGGGACGTACTCGTATCGTTGTACCATCATTACCTGATCTGGAACGAGAAGAATATCAAACACCCGGCTGACGTCCTGTATCACCGCAAGAAACTCGAGTTCGAGCGTTACGAAGACGTCAGAACGAACCTGCCGGACTTCATGGAGTTCATCTTCACGCACACGCCATCGAGACTGGTCAAGTTCACTCACCCGGGAGATTGGGCCACATTCAATCGCGCCTGGCTCGAACAAGCTGCCATCAACGAAGAGCGAATCGTGAGACTGCGGTACGAGGACCTGCTCGGCGACACGCCCGGCGAGCTGGCTCGCATCCTGGCGCAAACTCTGGGGGGGCCACCCGACGCCGCGCGGGTCGCTGAAGTAGCCGAACGCTATTCGTTCAAGACGCAGACAGGCCGCACTCCCGGACAGGAGAGCACGGAAAGCTTCATGCGTAAGGGCGTGGCCGGGGACTGGAAGAACCATTTCTCGCCGGAAGCGGCTCGAGTCTTCGACCGGCACGCCGGCGACGTGCTCATCCAGCTGGGCTACGAGTCCGATCATTCCTGGGTGGCAAACCTGACGAACGCCTAGCGGGGCCACCCGATGCGGATCCTCCTCGTCCACAACTACTACCAGCAGCCGGGCGGCGAAGACACGGTATTCCGCGCGGAAAGGACTCTGCTCGAAGATGCCGGCCATGAAGTGGTCGTGTACGAGCGGCACAATTCGGAGATCGAAGCTTATACGCGAGCGCAGCGCCTGCGGCTTGCCAAACGGACGATACGGGCCGCTGACAGCTACAGAGATATCCGCGAGCTCGCGGCCTCCCACCGCCCGCATCTCGCGCACTTCCACAACACGTTTCCGCTGGTCTCGCCAGCCGGCTGGCAGGCCTGCCGTGAACTGGGGGTCCCCACCGTCCAAACGCTCCACAACTATCGCCTGCTTTGCCCGAACGCGGTCTTCCACCGCAACGGTCGAGTCTGCGAGGACTGCTTGGGAAGAGCTGTGCCGTGGCCCGGCATCGTTCACGGTTGCTACCGTGGCTCGCGTGTACAGAGCGCAACGATCGCCGCCATGCTGGCGACGCACCGGCTCCGCGGCACGTACCGGCGCGAAGTGAGCGCCTATATCGCCTTGACCGAGTTCGCCCGGACCAAGTTCATCGACGGTGGCATCCCCGAAGATCTCATCAGCGTCAAACCAAATTTCGTCGACCCGGACCCGGGCTACCGAGAAGGCACGGGTACGTACGCTCTATTTGTCGGTCGCGTATCGGAAGAGAAGGGCTTGAGCACGTTGCTCTCCGCCTGGGCCAGGTTGAGTGACATTCCCTTGCGCATCGTCGGGGACGGTCCCTTCATGGAAGAAGCAGTAGAACGACTGAAGAGGTCTGGCTCTCGAGTTGTCGAGTTCCTGGGTCGTCGCCCCAGGTCCGAGGTGATGGAGTTGCTTAAGGGAGCTCGCCTCCTCGTCTTCCCATCCGAACTCTACGAAGGCTTTCCCATGGCGCTGGTCGAAGCATTCGCTTGTGGCGTACCGGTCATTGCATCGCGTCTCGGCGGCTCCGCGGAGATAGTGGATGACGGGCGTACGGGCCTGCTATTCGAGCCGGGCAACGCGGAGAACCTGGCGGAAGTTGTCGCCTCCTTGTGGGCAGAGCCGGACGCTTTGGCAAGAATGGGTCGCGACGCGCGCGCCTTGTACCGAGAGAAATACAGCGCCGAAAAGAACTATCAGAAGCTGATGAATATCTACGAGAAGGCGATGCGACGGCGCGCCGGGGAGAGCGGATGACGCTCGAGTCGAGATACATCCTGGGGATGCGCGTAGATGCGACGAGCTACAGCGACGCGATGGACCGCGTTCTCACTTGGGCGGCGGTACCGGAATCACGCTACGTGTGCATCTCGCCAGTGCACATGGTGATGGAGAGCTACGACGACCCGGAGTACCAGCGTATCGTAAACGGAGCGAGCCTGGTCACGCCGGACGGCGTGCCACTCGTGTGGTCCCTGCGCCTGCTTGGGGTCCCGCACGCCACGCGCGTGTATGGGCCGGGGCTAACGCCACGACTGTGCGAGCGAGCGGCGAGGGAAGGAGTTCCTGTCGGATTCTACGGTGGATCGCAAGAGACGCTCGACGCGCTGCACAACACCCTGAAAGCACGCTACCCCAAACTCGAGATAGCCTACAGCCATAGCCCTCCCTTCCGACAGCTCACGCCGGAAGAGTCGGCCCAGGTGGTGGAGGAGATCAACAGTTCGGGGGCACGCATCCTGTTCGTAGGGCTGGGGTGCCCGAAACAGGAACGCTGGATGAACGAGCACGAAGGTCGGGTCGAGGCTGTCATGCTGGGCGTCGGTGCAGCGTTCGATTTCGTGGCCGGGGCCAAAGCGCAGGCGCCCGCTTGGTTGCAACGTGCGGGTCTGGAATGGGCATTCCGGTTGGTCACAGAGCCGAGGCGCTTGTGGCGGCGCTACCTCTACCACAACCCGAGGTTCATCGTGCTCTTCGCCCGGCAGCTGGCTAGATCCGGCCTGGAATAGAAAGCCGCGCCAGCCTTCGGATCGTCAGTTCCGCGCCACTATGATCACCATAGTAGTGACCGCTGTAAGGACGGCGATCAGGTTGCGGAACTCCAAGCCGCCGGCTGTGGGCGGCGGTTTCGCGGGCACGAAGACGCGGCTTCCCGCCTCCGGCTTCGGTTTGGATTTGAAGATGAACCACCCGCTCACTTTCTTCACCGTCCCATTCGCATATTCGACCCGGGTGCGTCCGCTGTCGGCATCGCGCGCGTAGCCGCCTGCGTTGCTGACATAATAGTCCAGGCCCTGACCCGGATCGTACAGCACACTGGTAGGATACAGAACCGCGCCGTCCACCTGGATCGTTGCGATATACTCCGGGACGTGCACAGAATCGCCCTCGACCATTATGACGGTCCTGTTGTCCGACGAGCCTGCCAGGATCGCCGGGAGATCCACGTTGAGCTGAGCCAAGTGCGGCTCCGGATCTCCTATCGTATGCTCGATTCGGAAGAACCTCACGCCTTCGGCGTAGGCCTCCGACGTCAGACCGCCGGCCCGCTCGATCAGCGACTCTATGCCCTCGTCCTTTCGTTCCAGAGAGTAGTAGCCTGGGAAACGGACCTCGCCGGTGATGGCGACAGTGCGCGGTAACTCAAAGCCGGGGCGGCTGCGGATGAACACGTTATCGTAGCCCTCCAGCTCGAATTCGGGCGTGGCCGACAGTTGGCCGCCGTTGCTCGAGCCATCGCCGCCACCCTGCGATCGGTCAACCACGTAAGAGCTGTCGATGGGGACCTTGATGAGCTCGGTGAGATCGGCCGTGCTATCGGGCAAAACGGAGATTCTGGCGACCTCGGCCTCGCTGACGTAGGCAGAGGGAAGCAGGCCACCCGCCACGAGGACGAGATCCCGCAGCGTCATGTCTTCGTGGAACTCGTAGGCACCGGGGAACTGCACAGCTCCGAGGATCGTCACGTAGCGACGCTCGCGGAATTCCGCCACCGAATAGACCGTGATCTCATCGAACTCGTCGAGCGGGACGCTCCCGTCACGAGAGAGAGAAATGGGTACGACGCGGCGTGACAGGTCGAGGGGGTCGATGCGTACGATCTGGCCGCGGGCGAGATACGTGTCATCCTTCAGGCCGCCGGCCCGCTCGATGATCTCGCCCAGGGTCATACCCGGAGCGTAGGCATAAACACCGGGCGCCCGGACGTTGCCGCGGACGGTGACCGTGTTGCGGCGTTCCTCGGAGACGGCGTACACGTACACCTTGTCGCCGGGCTCGAGGCTAACGATTTCGCCACCCGAGTCGAGGAACTCCGCGACATTGACGTCAAACAGGGACCGGTCCACGCCGGGCTGGCGCTGGTCCTGCGGTAAGATCCGGTCGATCTGAACCCGTCTCAGGTCGGCCTCCGGCTCGATACCGCCTGCCAGGTCGAGCAAGCTTCGGAGGCCTTCGTCTCCCTTGACCTCGTAGATCCCGGGTCGAATCACGTTCCCATCGATTTCCACACGGCGGCCCCGCACCGGGATGAAGACCACGTCGCCCTGGTTCAGGGGAATGTCACCGGTCGCCGCTCCGCGCGTCAGGTACTCGTAGATGTCGAGGTTGGCCACGACTCGTTCGCCGCGCCGGATCTGGATATTGCGGAAGCTGCCGTTGCCCGTGGGGCCGCCCGCCTGGTAGAGAGCGTCCAACGCCGTGGAGACGGACGTCACCTCAACCTGCCCGGGCCGCCCGACCTCGCCGATGACGAAGACCTGATTGCGGCGAAGCGTAGCGATGGAGACCTCGAAGAACGTGGTCGCCTCAGGTCCACGTCGCACGCCGGAGTAGACGCGCCCCAGGTACGTGTAAAGCGAATTGCGTAGCTGATCGAGGGTGAGCCCGTTGACCGACACGCGGCCCACGTTCGGGATAACAACGAACCCCTCTCGTGTGACGGGGAGGTTGTAGACGTCCTGAACGTCTCCGGTGAGGATGAGCACCAGCTCATCGCCGGGGCCCAGTTCGTAGTTTGCCGGCACCGGCCCCATGCTGACCGGTGTGAACTGGCTGGTGGCGCGTTCGAACAGGCTCATGCCGAACACGGGCAGCGCCATCATTTCGGGGACGGCCAGCGTGTCAAGAAACAGGCTGTCGACCGCGAGCACATCGGGCCCGAACAGGCTGTCGGTCATGGGGTCGAGCGGCGGAATGGCCAGCCGGCGCAGCACTTCCTCAACCTGCTCGGACGTTAAAGATGGAACGCCCGACGGCTCAGCACCCGGGGCGAGATAGCGGTCCAGCAGGTTCTCGGGATAACCGGCCGCTCGTAGACGTTGCCGGACATCGTCGACGGTGATGCCCTCGGCCTCGAGGCGCGCGCGGATTTGTTCGGGAGTGATCGCCCCACTCTCCAGACCTGCCTGGATCTGGCGAACAACAGCGGCGGTGTCCGTCACCTGGGCGGAAACCGGACTCGCGAGGGCGCAAAGCGCGCCCATCAGAATCAATACCCTACTATACATAGCCAAGTGTGTGGATGAGATAGATAGATCAGCTACCGCTGGTCCGAAGACGGGACGGGGGAGCTTCGGCACGCGATCACGTAAGTCTAAAGACGAGCGATGGATATGGCAAGGTTAGACCTTTCCGCCCTGCGGCGGGTCGCCGCTTGTGCGGGAAAGCAAAGGCAGGCAGATTTGCCCCTCGATCATGTCACCAAAAACCGTTCAGGCGTGCAGATGAACAAGAGCAGGGCCGACTACCGAAGTGCCGGTGTGGACAACATCAGCGAGGGACAGGGCTTGGGCGCGTTGGCCGAGAGAGTTCGTAGCACGTTCGGTTTGGCGGGCGCTACCGGCGAGCCGGGCGGCGTGCGCCTCGACCTGGGTTACTTCGCCAACGTTGTGGAGATCGCTCCCAACCTTGGGCTGGCGATATCGACGGACGGAGTCGGCACCAAGCTGCTCGTCGCCGAGATGGTCGAGAAGTACGACACGGTCGGCATCGACTGCATGGCGATGAACGTGAACGACATCCTGTGCGTCGGCGCCCGGCCAATCGCACTGGTCGACTACATAGCGGTGGAGAAGATCGATCCGCAGATCATGGCCGCCATCGCCGACGGGCTCGTGGAGGGCGCGAGACAAGCGGGGGTCTCGATTCCGGGGGGCGAGCTTGCGCAGGTGGCCGAGATGGTCCGCGGCGTCCGACCCGGCGCCGGCTTCGACATCGTCGGAACCGCCGTGGGGCTCGTACCGCTGGACCGGATGATCGTCGGCGCCGGTCTGGCGGATGGCGATGTCGTGATCGGCCTGGCTTCCACGGGGATCCACTCGAATGGTCTGACGCTGGCCCGGAAAGCGCTCTTCGATCTGGCCGGCTATGAGCCGGGCCAGCACGTCGACGAGCTGGGGCGATCGGCGGGAGAGGAACTGCTGGAACCGACGCGGATCTACGTGCGGCCGGTTCTGGCGCTGCTCGAGGCCGTCGAGACGGTCAAGGCTCTGGCACACATCACTGGAGACGGCCTGCTCAACATGCTGCGGGTCGAGTCCGACGTCGGGTTCGAGATCACCGATCTGCCGGAGGCACCGCCGATCTTCGGCATCATCCAGAGCGCCGGGGATGTAGAGACGGCCGAGATGTTTCGAGTCTTCAACATGGGTGTGGGCTTTGCCGTCGTAGTCGCGGAAAGCGATGCCGAGCGTGCCCTCGATGTCATGCGCTCGGCCGGCGCGCCCGACGCTCGAGTCATCGGACGCGTGGACGCCGGATCGCCTGGGAAGATCACGATTCCCGCCGCGGGGCTCAGCGGAACCAAGAAGGGCGGTTTCTCGAAGTCGCCCTAGTCCACGCTTCGCGAGCGACGAAACATGCCGCGTATTTCCCGCTTGATCCCGGTCCAGCGGGCGGAAAACTCCTCGAACTCCTCCTCATCCTCCACACGTGCACGGTCCAGGTACTCCCGCCCAAACGCGCCTGACACGGCAAGCACGGCACCGAGGAAGAACGCCAGCAACACCGAGGATCTTCGCTTGGGGCTCGACTTCTCCTCCGGAGGCAGGGCCCGGTCGATGACCGTGATGACCGGCGTGTCGTTGACCTCCTGGATCCGCGCCTCCTCATACTGGCGCCGCAGCGTGCTCAGGACCTCTTCCTTGAGCGTCACTTGGCGCTGGAGTCGATCGGCTTGGAACCTGAGCTCGGGCGAGCCTTCGTACTGCCGGTTCCGCTCGTAGAAGACCTTGAGCTCCTCCTCGGCCTCCCGCAGCTCCGCCTCAGCCTCGCCGACGCGTTCCTCGACGAAGCTGCGACGCTCCTGGGCGTTGGACTGGCGCGTCTCCAGGTTGAATCGGTTGAGAAGCTCGAGGATGAGGTTCGCCACCCCTGCCGAAAGGACCGGGTAGCGCGTTTCCACGGCGATGGTGACGATGTTCGTCTCGTTGTCGACTCTGACCCCGGTCGTCTTGGCCAGCGCCTTGCGGCCGGCCTCGAGCCGCTCCGACTCCGAGTCTCCCTCGATCTCCAGCAGATCTAGCAAGGTCGCGCTGTCCCCTGCCGCCTCGCTGCGCGGGTCCGGGAAAGCGGCCAGCAGCACCTGGTCCCGAATCGTGCGGCTCTTCAGCACGTCGGCGTAAAAGCGCGGCGAGTCCGAGCCTCCGATGGGGATACCGACCCCAAACTGGGCCGCGATACTGGCCAGGCCGCCGGGCAGACTCATACCACTGGATTCGCCCTCGGGCACGAACGTCGCCGTTGCAGTGAATTGTGAAGGAACGAGCAGCGAGACGAGCGCCGTCACGAACGCCGCGGCGACTGGCAACCCCACGATTAGCTTCCAGCGCTTCAGCAGCACGTTCGCCAGTTGCACCACACCCGTGTGCTCAACCGGCGCCGCCGCGCCGCCGGACAACCGGCCGCCTGGCGAATGACCCCCACCCAGCGAGTCGCCGGACTCCCGCATCCGGCCGCCTGATCCGGTCTCCCGGACCTCTGTATCTGGTCCCTGGCTCATATGGCCTCACCCCTCCCGCTGGTAAGTCACGGCCCCATGGGAAGCTAGGAATACTGGGCTCTTTTGCCAAGCATTTGGAGCTACGCGCGCCCTTGCATGCTGGGCCAAGGGATGCTACTGTAGGGAACACTTCCCCAAAAAAGGTGTTTTCCCTCAACCGCGGGTAAGTCGTGGCGACGGTAAGAGCTTCGCAACGAAACGGGGGACCCTCTCCGACACGGGTCACGGGAGCAACCAGCAGGGCGATCATGCGGCTGCTCTCCGATCGTGGCGTCCCGGCCAATGAGCTTGTGGTCACCGATGCCGAGCGCCGTGGCGACGGCGAGCGTGCCTCCTGGGTGGTCACCGTCTTGCGAGGGCGCGAGCGCGCGACCCATGCGTTCCCCATGGAGCTGGTGGACAAGGTCCTGGCCCGCGGCCCTTGCAAAGAGTGGTACCTGGAGGTCGGCAGGCTTTTGGAAGCCGCTGGAATGGCTTTCCCCGCCTGACATACAGCACCTCCTCAGGTCTATTGACCTAACGGGCCTGTACGCCTTATCTTAGAGCGTCCGACCCCCCTCCCCCATCCGCCTAAACACTTCTTGGAGATAGGTCAGGAGGACACACATGCGCCGAGCACTCGGCTTGACGGCCCTTGCAATCATTGTACTGGCCGGCGCCTCTCAGCCCGCCTGGGCCCAGCGCCCCAAACCGACGCTCCCGGTCTATGGACACACCCTGATGCAGGGCTCGGGATACATCGCCACACCCCACGCCATGGTCCCGAAGAGCTCGTTATTCGTAACGGGCTCGGTCATCGCGCCGGAGGGCTACCAACAGACTGCGACCTCGGCGATCGACGATTACACGGTCACGCGTGTTGCCGCAGGTATCTCGCTTGGGGGTATCCTGGAGGTCGGTGCGTACGGATTGTCCAAGAACGGACCCGGACTGTTCGGGAAACTACAGCTCGTAAGGCAACAGGGCGTCTTTCCCGCCATGGCGGTCGGCGTGCAGAACGTGACGACGGCCAACAACGGGCGCTACGGGATCGAAGACGACTACTATAGCGACATACAAAAATCCGCCACGATCTACGGCGTGTTCACGTACGTGGTCGGTCCCGGGCGAACGAGTTTCCCAAGCTTCGTGACGATCTCGGGCGGCTGGGGGACGGGTCTGTTTTTCGAGAACAACCCACAAATAGACAGCGACAACCGCACCAGCGGCATCTTCGGCGCGATCTCGATGGACTTTCAAGCCGGTGAGAACGCCTACCTGCGGTTCATGGGCGAGTGGGATGGCTTTGCCCTGAACGTGGGGGCACTGGCCAACCTCGCCGGGCTCGAGCTGTCGGTTGGCCTGCTGTCCGTGGGTGAAGGCGCAGTTGAGTACCCGCTACCGGGGCAAGCGGTCGACGTAACCCAGACATTCCCCGGCCAGTTCTACAACCAACTCAAGCCGTATGTGTCGCTGACCGTGGACTTCCGGGCTCTCGGAGTGATTCCCTGGGTCTGGACTTCAACCGACGAGGAGTAGCGCGGGCAATTCAAGCCGAGGTTTTCGGCGCTTTGCCCAGAAGATCCACATAGCGCGCGGTAACCGGCGCATATTCCGGGACCAGGTCGGCCAGCGCGCGAATAGTGTCCTCCACTTCTCCGCTCCGGGCCGCTTGGACAAGACGATCCAAGCCGGCCCGGATCTCATCCCAGCCCAGATCCGACCGGTAGCCTTCCACGAGAATGCTGCCAAAGCCCGTCGGCCGTTGGTCGGTCGGCTGAATACACAGCCTCTCTTCCAACTTCTCGCCGGGGCGCAAGCCCGTGTACTCGAATTCGATCTGCGGCTCACCATCTCGGGCCGCACCCATTAGCTGCGCCACGTCGCGGGCCAGGTCCTCGATGGAGACAGGCTCACCCATATCGAGCACGAAGATATCGCCGCTCCGGTTGAGACTCGCCGCCTGCATGACCAGCTGAACGGCCTCGCTGGTCAGCATGAAGTAGCGGGTCATCTGAGGATCGGTGATCGTAACCGGCAGCCCGCGGCGGATCTGCTCCGTAAACTTGGGGATCACGCTGCCGGAGCTGCCCAGCACGTTGCCGAAGCGAACGACGTTGAAATTGGTGTCGCTCCGCCCGGCCACGGCCTGGATGAACAGCTCGCCAACCCGCTTGGCGGCGCCCATGACGCTGACGGGATGCACCGCCTTGTCCGTCGAGATGAAGACGAAGTGCTTCACACCCGCGGCATCCGCAGCCTCGGCCGTATTCAACACGCCAAGCACGTTGTTGGCGACGCCTTCGCAGGGGTTCTCCTCGAGCAGCGGCACATGCTTGTAGGCGGCGGCGTGGAACAAGATTCCCGGTTGAGTCCTCTCGATGACGGGCTCGACGGAAGCCCGGTGGCTGGCGTCGCCGAGGACCGACTGGCGGCGGACTCCCGGGAAGCGTTCCTCGAGCTCGCTATCTGTTGTGTACAGGTTGTACTCGCCTTGCTCGAACAGGATCAGCTCGGCCGGGCCACAAGCAGCGACCTGGCGACAGAGCTCCGAGCCGATTGACCCGCCGGCGCCGGTCACCAGAACGACCTCTCCGCGAATGAACTCACGCACGCGCTCGGGATCGAGGTCCCGCGGCGCCCGCTTGAGCAGGTCCTCGATCCGTACCTCGTGGAATTGTGTGACGCTGACTCGGCCCTCGATCAGGTCGGTAAGGCTGGGAAGCGTTTTGACAACCACATCCGGAACCTGCGTTCCGCAGCGCTCCACTATCCGTCTCAGTTCGGCGCCGCTGGCAGATGGGATCGCGACCAGTACCTCACGGACATCGGCCTTACGCGCGAGCTTCTCCAAATCAGCCCCCGAACCCAAGACCGGTCTCCCG
>JBDHAL010000032.1:0-19411 GCA_039588075.1 Gemmatimonadota bacterium
AGACTCTCTATGTGAAACGCCATCTCCTCTTCCAGCTCCCGCCGGAAGCGGGCGCCGTGGATCAGCGCGCTCAATGCGGATCTCATACGGGTAAGCATCGCTCAAGCCTCGCTCGGTAACGCGCCCAGGACGTTGGCAACCGCTTTCGTCAGCTCGCTCCAGCGGTACGTCTCGTGCCGCAGCCGCTTCTCACCGGCTTTCGTCAGTCGGTAGAACTTCGCTTTGCGATTGTTCTCCGACGTCCCCCACTTCGATGCGATCAGACCCCGGTGCTCCATTCGGTTCAGCGCCGGGTAGAGCGATCCCTGCTCCAGGCTCAAAAGCCCCTCCGACGTCTGCTCGATCCTCAACAGCACCCCGTACCCGTGGTTCGGGCCCAGCGACAGCGCCTTCAGGATCAGCATGTCCAGCGTGCCCGGGAGCAGCTCTTTTGTGATAAGCATCGCCGTCCTTACGCTTCGTTCCGGGTTCACCGCGGCGGGCCGGGCAACCGCCCGGCCGCCGCTGCGCCATAATAATGCCCTTCCCCTAGTTTAGCTAGGAGAGAGCCTGGCCTACCCTACGGGGAGAGGGTTTTGTGGGTTTCGGACCGGTGTGGGTCTTGAAGAGCACGTCAACGTCATCGCCCCGCACCCCGCGCCCGCGGCTTCAAACATCTTCGCGGGCGCGGGGCGTGAGGCGCGGGCGACGACGGGGCGATGACGTTGACGATTGGGGTATTCGGGAGTCTGCTATTCGACGCGGAAGCGAGAGAGCTCTACGAGCCTGAGGCCGGGCACGCGCTCGAACTCGCCGCGGTTCAGAGTGGCAAGCGCGAAGTCGCTGGCCAGCGCCGTCGCCGCGACCAGCATGTCGTAGGGTCCGATCAGCTCTCCCCGTCGCGCTAGCTCCGCCCACAACCCGGCGTGGCGCCGGGTCTCGGCCAACCCGAGCGGCGCCGTGGGGATCGCTTCTAGCAACGCCTCGACGAACGCTCCCCTTCGCGCCCGGATCTCCGGGTCCGCCGCATGCTCGTAGCCGAACAGCAGCTCCCCGGCCGTCACCGCGGCTATGGCCACGCTCTCCTCACCCAGAGATTCCAAGAACCCGGGCATGTCGAAGCGCCGGCGCTCGGCCTCGACCAGAACCGTCGTGTCGAGGATCACTCCCATCGCGACTTTGCAGCAGGCAGCGCCCCACGTGCCTCGCCGAGCTCCTCAGCCAGCCGATCGGCTTCACCGGGCGTCAGATGCGGCAGCGTCTCCCACCGCCGGGCCAAGTCTTCAGCCGGCGCCGTCGCCGGCTCCGGAGGCACGAGTCGGGCCACCTGGACTCCATTGCGGATCAAGACCACGCTCTCACCCTTATAGAGGACGCGGTTGACCAGGTCCGAGAAATTCCTGGCCGCCTCCGTCACACTCAAACGGCGATCATTGCTCATATAATCAGATTATCTGATTATACGATTCATGTCAACCGTTTCGATGAGGAGGACCGGACAGTAGCGCCGACTGGTCAACAGATCCTCAAAGCGCGCGCCGGTTGCGCCTTTCTACGGACAGCTCAGAAATCGGTGACTCGGCCGTCGTTGATCGCGACTTCCATCCTGTCCCCGGCGAGCTCGACGAAGTACGTCCCGACCGGCAGCACGACCATCATGCTACCGTAGTCGGCGTCGACGCGCGTCTCGCCGTCGCTGGCAAAGATCGCCCACGCGGTTCCGCTGTCCAGCGTGACGTTGAGAGCGCCACAGCGGACACGGGTGTCCATGCCGCGGCCCAGGTAAACGTTTTGTAAACGCATCCCGTTGACCACGACGTCGTAGTCGCCGGGCAAGAAGTTCGCGGTCAGGCCCTCGTTGGAATACCACGACTTGGAACGTTGGTCGGTGCCAGATTTGAACACCTGGATGTTGAACGGTTTCGCGCCTTCCAGGCTCCCCACGGCCAGGCGCCCGGTGGCACCGGTCAGCTCGGGGTTCGGCGCCGCCGGGCAGCAGATCTCCGCCCAGTCGGGCTCGAGTTGGGCTTCGATTCTCGGGGCGTTGCCGTGTATGGGCTCGAACGACTGAACGATCACGCCGCCGCTATTCAGATCGACCGCCACGGCGCTACCTACCCCGACAGTCTCCAGATCGGCGGGAGAGATTCTAATGCGGAACGCCTCCCCGCTCTTCGGATCGATGGCTACCGCCGCGCCGGATGTCTCATCGAGGTCGCGGATGACGCAGCACTCGTCGCTGTCGTCCCACATCAACATCGGGTAGTCGCGCTTCGCGCCGGCGATGCCAGTGACTCGCCCGGTCTCGAAGTCCGCCGACGCCAGGTCGCCCACCCGCAGGCTACGCATGTCCAGAACATCGGCCCTGAAGTGGAAGACCCGGTCCGTCTCCTGGTCCTTGGCCGCAACTAGGCGCGTAGACCTGTCGACGAGGACGATGGGGCAGCACTCATCCCCCTTCGACTCGCGCGCTCGCGCCTCCTCCAGGATGGGCGGCAGCAAGAGCAACAGTGAGAGTAAGAGGAATAGCTGTACGGCGAGGAGCGGCGTGCGCTTCATAGGGGACTCCTTGGGCTGGGGCGCCGCACACCTCCCGATGGACTGGCCAGGGCTAGTTGGGCAGGCCGCCGGGAGCCGGGCGGTCATACGACACGGTGCCGAGATGTTCCCCAAGATGGGACCGGGCCTCCAGCGCGCAAGGATTTCTTCTTAAGCCTCTTCGAGTCACCTGTCATTACGCAGCGCCCGTTTCGAGCCGCCGGATGCGAACGGCATCCCTACAAACGCCGAGCCCTGAGGGCCAGCCTCCGGGCTCTTGTTCCATGACGGAGACGCAAACGCTACCGGCGAAGTACTGGAATATTCCAGTCGTCGGGACCTGCATCAAGGCACAGTGGCCTGACTACGGCCTAAAATAAGTCGACGTCGACGTCATCGCCCCGTCGTCGCCCGCGCCTCACGCCCCGCGCCCGCGGCATCAAGGTTCTCTCGGGGGCGACGACGGGGCGACTACGAAGACGAAGCGTAGGGCTATGCGCCCGAAGTCATTCCGACTCCAGCTCGAGCACCCACACGTCAGCTTCGTGGGAGCCCATGGTGAAGTAGAACGTTTGGCCGTCGGTTGTGAAGCCGTAGCGGGAGTGCTGGCGGGTGGGATCGTCGAAGCGGACGAGGAGGCGGCTGGGTCCGCCGTCTTTGGGCACGGCTCGGATCATCCAACCTTCCGGGCCGCGCGCCAGGTAGTAGAGCGTGCTTCCGTCGGGTGACCAGGCGGCGTAGAAGGCCTGGGCGCCGTCGGCCTCGTTGGAAGCGACGAGCCGGGACTCCGCACCGTCGGGCGCGATCAGGCGGATCCCATCGGGGGTGTGATAGGCGATGAGGTCGCCGGCAGGCGACCAGGCGGCGAAGTCACCGTAAGCCGGGAGGCTGCGGGCGGCGTTCTCGCCGCCGGCCAACGGAACGATGATGAACCGGGTGTCGGCCTCCGCGGCAAGCACCTCGGCGACCAGGTACTCCCCGTCGGGCGACCAGTCGGGATCCAGCTCGTGGCTGGGGCTGCTGGTACGCTGGACGAGGCCGGTGCCGTCGGCCTCGATGGTATAGAGATCGCGATTGCCGGCGCGCAGCGAGTGGAAGACGACGCGTTTGCCGTCGAGCGACCAGGCGGCGCTGTAGTCGCCGCTCGGATGGGTGGTCAGGCGGATCGGCTCGTCGGTGCCGACCCGTAGCTTGTAGATGTCCGCGTTGCCGTTCCGCTCCGAGTCGAAGACCAGCCACTCCCCGTCCGCCGAGACGTCCACGTCCTCGATCATCTGGTTGCCGGTAGTGACCGGCCGCGCCAGCGCGATGGAAACGGGGCCGTCCTCGGGCACGGGAATCGACCAGATATTCGAAAGCGTGCGCAAGCTGGAGTACGCCAGGGCTCCGCCGTCGGCGGTGAGGCTGATGGTGTGGGCGCTGAGGCCGGTGGTCAGGCGGGCGGGTTCTGCGTCGGGTGCTCCCGCCCGATCCAAGGCGACGCGATAGACGTCGAAGCTGCCTCCGCGATCGGAGACCCAAAAGAGGAATCGGCCGTCCGGCGACCACACTGGACTCGTGTCGAGGTACTCGTCCCCGGTGACGCGAACCGCATCGCCGCCGTCGACGGGCACCACCCAGATGGACGATGCACCCGCGTTGGCGAAATAGGCGGTGCCGAAGACGAAGATGGGATTTCCGTTGACGACGGCGATCCGGGTCCCGTCCGGCGACCAGGCCGGCGAATGCGACTCGCTCGGCACCTCGACGCGGGTCGGCTCGCCGCCATCGACCGGCACGACGTAGATCCCCCTGGACCCGTAAGTGCCCGCGTAGGCGATGCGCCTTCCATCGGGCGACCATGAAAGTCCAGCCAGCGGCGTGAACGACCCCCTGGCGACCTCGACGGCCTCCTGAGGCGCCCGGGCCACCAGCCGCGGTGGCCCACCGAGGGCCGGAACGATGTAGATCCCGTCCTCCGCCTGGTAAGCGATGCGCGTACCGTCCGGCGACCAGCGCGGCCAGCGGTGGTTAGCGGTCTCGTCGCTGGTCAACGCGATCGTGCGGCCGCCGCTCACGCTGCGCACGAAGATCTGCATCCCGGTCGGCGGGCCGGCGGCGAAGGCGACCATCTCGCCGTCCGGTGAAAGCGCCGGATCGACCTCGAGACCCGGGTCACGCGTAACCTGGGACGTGCGGCCGATGACCGGGACCGGCACCTCGCGGGCTGGTCGGAAGAAGAACAGAGCGGCGATGACGGCGACGGCGACTACGCCCAGGCCGATGACCATCACGCGACCGCTCCACGGCCGCCGGCCCGCGGCTACAGCCGGCGGCGTGCCCGTCAGCGCCTCGGAAAACTGCGCCACCGGGTTGAACCGGTCCGCCGGGTTCTTCGCCAGGGCGCGCTGCAGCGCCGCCGCCACCTCGGCCGGCACCGCCGGCCGAATGCTCGTCACCGCCGGCGGTTCCGCCACCAGGTGCTGCCGTACCAGGCTCTCGGTCGTCGGGCCGCTGAACGGCGGCTGGCCCGCCAGCATCTCGTACAGCACGCAGCCCAGCGCGTAGAGATCGCTTCGCCCGTCCAGGTCCTGGTCGCCCGCCGCCTGCTCCGGGCTCATGTAGGCCGGCGTCCCCACCGCGATCCCGGTGCCCGTCAACTTTTCGCCGCCCGCTGCGCTCACTGCCCTGGCGATCCCGAAGTCCGCCACCACCGCGTGCCCACTCTGCAGCAGGATATTCTCCGGCTTGATGTCGCGATGGATGACGCCGCGCGAATGGGCGTACGAGAGCGCGTCCGCCACCTCGCGGCTGAACCGCAATGCATCGTCCATCGGCAACTGCTTTTCGCGCTCCAGCCGATCGCGCAGCGATTCCTCTTCGACAAAAGGCATGACGTAATAAAGGAAGCCGCCGGCCTCGCCCGAATCGTAGAGCGGCAGAATGTGGGGATGACTGAGCCCGGCGGAGATCTCGATCTCTCTCAGGAAGCGCTCGTGACCCAGCGCGGCGGAAAGCTCGGACCGCAGCACCTTCACCGCCACCTTGCGGCGGTGCTTCAGGTCCTCGGCCAGGTAGACGATGGCCATACCGCCCTGGCCCAGCTCGCCCTCGACGCGGTAGCGCTCGGCCAATGCGGCCGTCAGTCGCTCCTGGATGTCAGACAAATCAGCTCACTCCGGGGCAGTGGAATTTCGATTGGCAAGATGGTGGGTCGGGAGGGGATAAGGCAATGTCGAACACCGCACACCGAACACCGCCTTTCGAAGGGGGCACTGCAAGGTTGAATCATTGAGCCCGAAGATCCAAGGCATTTGGACTTTAGGCCTTGGCTATTTGTGATTAGTGATCAAGGATTGCCGTGCCACCTTCGGAGTGCGGTGTTCGGTGTGCGGTGTTCGAAATTACGATCGGAATTCAAAGACGTTCCGCTGCCTGTGCAACAATCGAGACCCGATACGTCTACATTATTGAATGGCACCGGTCAGCGGCCCCAACGCAAACCCGGGAGAGCCCAACCGATGAAGTCTCGAGCCGCCCATACCGCGTTCCTGGTTCTCTTAGCCGCCGTATTCACAATTGGCCTGACCTCCGCGACCGTGGAGGTTCCCCATCTCATCGATGACGTACTGAAAGACGTCATCACAACGCCGAGTCTCGATTCGCACGCCGACGAGATCAGCGTGCTCAAGACCGAGCTGTTCATCTCCCACTTCAACCTGCGCTTGATCGGCTACGCCTGTTTCTCTCTCATGTTGTTGGCCATCGTCGCCGGCTTCGCCACGCGGAAGACCGGGCTCGCGACGCTCGGCGCCGTCGGCTTCATGCTTCCCGTGTTCGCCCAGTTCGCCGGCGTGATGTTCTTTCTCGCCGGGCTCGGCTGGCTCAACGTGGTCTGGCTTCCGCTCCTCGACATCTCCTTCGAGCTGCAGACGATGGGATCGGTGATCAGGGCTCCGTTCGATCTGCTCATGTGGCTGTTCCGGCTGCTGGGCATCAATGGCTACTGGCCTATCGTCTACCTCTTCTTGGGAAGCGGGCTGCTGCTGTTCTTCCTCGGCACTTTCGCCTGGCTCTCGGCCCGGGCCCGCAAGCAGGACGTGGCCGACTTCTGGGTGTACAAACTCTCCCGCCATCCCCAGTACCTGGGGTGTATTCTCTGGAGTTACGGGGTCTACCTGCTGCTGTTGCAGATGCTCTACCCGAAGCGCTCCTGGGGGATCGACGCCAGCCTGCCGTGGCTACTCTCGACGCTGGTGATCATCGGCGTCGCCATGATGGAGGAGTTGAACATGCGGCAGCGCTTCGGCGCGGCCTACGAGTCGTATCGCCGGAGCGCTCCTTTTCTCTTTCCCATTCCGAGGTTCGTGGAGAGGCTCTTCGCCCTGCCCACGCGGCTGCTCTTCAAGAAGCAAGAGCCCGGACGGATGAGAGAGGTGGCCGTGGTTCTCTCGCTCTACGCTGCCCTGCTGATCGGTGCCTCTGCCTTCTTCTACTCGGGTGGACTTAATAGGACGGCCGAGATCCTCACGTCCGGTACGGCGGCCCAACTGGAGGAGCTGGCGGCACAGCTGGTGGACGAGCCAAACTCGAGGGCCAAGTACTTCATCGCCCGGCGGCTGACCGCCTACGGCGACCCGGCGGTCGACTATTTCATCCCGCTTCTCGAGTCCGAACAGATCGACGTACGAATCCTCGCCGCGGACCAGCTGAGGGCAATCCCATCCGAGCGAGCCGTTCCCGCTCTCATCGCGGCGCTGGACGACTCCGTCACCAACGTTCGGGTGAACGCCGTTCGCGCCTTGGGGGCGATCGGCTCGCAGGAATGCTCGGAACCGCTTATCAGCCTGCTGGACGACCCGGAGGCGCTGGTTCAGAGGATGGCCATCCGCTCGCTGGCCCAGCTCGGCGCGGACCAGATCCTCGAGAAAGCGGAGGAGACGCTGCATGATCCGAGCCCCTGGATCCGCGTCTCGATCGTCGAATCGCTGGGAATCCTCGGATCGGACGAGGCGTTGCCGCTGGTCATCGAGCGGCTGACCGACGAGGAGCCGATGGTGAGGCGCTCGGCAGTGGTCGCGCTGCTGACGATCGGTTCGCCGCAAGCGCACGAAGCGCTGATCCAAGCGTCGAGAGACGAGGATTGGGAGGTGCGCCTGTATGCGGAGGAAACGTTGAAACAACTCGACGGGCAACCCGAACCCAAAACGCCGAGCCCGGAGGAACCTCCGGGCTCTATTCCGTGACGAATTCAGACGCGTGCGAAGCAGGTATTTAATAGTAAGCTCGCCTATCGGCGAACGTCAACCGTGCATACTCCATTCCCACAGCCAATATTGGCGTGCCCCCGGTGGGATTCGAACCCACATGACCTTTCGGTCACCTGCTTCGCATACAGGCGCGTCTGCCGATTCCGCCACGGGGGCACCTTTCCCTTGGGCTGACAGTACCGGCAGTACCACCCCGCGCCTCAGCTCCACGGCCCCACGGACCGCGTCGACAGTAGCAACTGGCGGTCAACAGAACGTCAACGCCGGCAGGCCCTTTCTTGGGCCCCCGCTTGCCTTGGCGAGGAAAATGAGCATTATTTCCCGCGTATGCCCCAACCATGGACGACCGGGATCCCCGAACCGCTGCACGCGGCCCTGGCCGACCGCTACCGCATCGAGCCCGTAGGCTCGGCGCGGGCGGCACGGCTTTGGTCCATCTCGCCCAAGAATCCAAGCCCAACTCCATTTCTAGGCCTCGAACTCCAGATCAACCCGAGGAAACTGTCGCGCCCGCATAGGCTGCGGACGGCGCCCATCTAGAGTTATGCCCGAGATCGAAGCAGGCGCGTCCAGCGCGAGCCCGCAGAAGCCCAGGCACTCCGACATCGACGCCTGGGGCCTGACGCACATCGGCAAGGTACGCGAGGAGAACGAGGACCACTTCTTTCTTGGCTCTCTGTCGCGAGGAGTGGAGGTGGACGCGACGAGCATCTCCTCGGATCCGCATTCGGTGGTGGAGCCGGAGCGCCTCGCCTCGTTTGCCATGGTCGCCGACGGCGTCGGGCAGGGCGGCGGCGGCGAGGAAGCGAGCCGATTGGCCGTGCAGGCTCTCGTGCAGTACGTGGCGTTGGGATTCAACGACGCTTACGCCGCCGAGCCTACCGATCCCGAGGCCTTCCCCCGGCTGCTCGAGTATGCGGCGCTGGCCTGCCACGACAGCCTGCAGGAGCGTTCGAGTGAGGATCAGGGGTCCAAGGGCTTCGCCACGACCCTCACGCTGTTCTTGGGTCTCTGGCCGCACGCCTACCTGCTGCAGGTCGGCGACAGCCGCTGCTACGTCTTCCGGGATGGCGAGCTGACGCAGATCTCCCGCGACCAAACGATGGCGCAGGATCTCATCGACACGGGCGTACTGACCCAGCAGAAGGCACAGGCCACGAAGTGGGCGCACGTGCTCTCGAGCGCGATCGGCGGCCAGGAAGCGGAACCTGTCGTCAGCAGGATCGTTCGCAACTGGGGGACGGTGGTACTGCTGTGCAGCGACGGCCTCACCAAGCACGTAACCGACGAGCGGATCGCCGAGCGGTTGGCCTCGCTGACCAGCGCCAAGCAGGCGTGCGAGGACTTGTTGCAGGACGCCCTGGACGACGGCGGCACCGACAACATCACGATCATCATCGGGCGGACGATCAAGCCACCGGACGCGGAAGCGCAGGCCAACAACAACTGATGGACCCATGGATGAAATCATCTCCAGACTGAAGGCCGCGCTCGCCGATCGCTATTCGATCGAGCAGGAGATCGGCGCCGGCGGCATGGCCACGGTCTACCTGGCCGAGGATCTCAAGCATCGCCGCAAGGTCGCGCTCAAGGTCCTGCGGCCGGAGCTCTCGGCGATCATCGGCGGCGAGCGGTTCCTGCAGGAGATCGAGCTGACGGCCAATCTCCAGCACCCGAACATCCTGCCGCTTTACGACTCCGGCGAGGCCGACACCTTCCTCTACTACGTGATGCCGTACGTGGAAGGTGAGACGCTGCGCGACAAGCTGGATCGGGAAAAGCAGATGGCCGTCGAGGAGACGGTGGCGATCTCGAGGGCGGTGGCTGCGGCGCTGGGTTACGCGCACGAGCGCGGTGTCGTGCATCGTGACATCAAGCCGGAGAACATCCTGTTGCAGGCGGGCCAGGCGCTGGTGGCGGACTTCGGGATCGCTTTGGCGGTGAGTCAAGCGGGTGGGACACGTCTTACGGAAACCGGTCTTTCTCTGGGCACCCCCCACTACATGAGCCCCGAACAGGCGACCGGCGACCGCGAGCTGGATGCGCGAACCGACATCTACTCGCTGGGCGCGGTGACCTACGAGATGCTGACCGGCGATCCGCCGCACACGGGAAACACGATGCAGGCGATCGTGGCCAAGGTGCTGACGGAGGAGCCGTCGCCGATCTCGCGCACACGGCAGTTGATCCCGCGCAACGTGGAAGCGGCGGTGCAACGAGCGTTGGCGAAGAGTCCGGCGGACCGCTTCAAGGGCGCGGCGGACTACGCGGCGGCGCTCACCGACCTGTCGTTCACGCTGCCGCAGGCGACGTCGGCGGTAGAGGCGACCGTATCCACTTCGCGACGCTGGAACCGCCTGAGCGTTGGGCTCGCGGCTCTCGCGGCCCTGCTCATCTTCAGCACGGCCCTGGGCTGGCTGCGCCCGACCCCGAAGCCAGTCATTCGCCAGCAAGTGGTCTTGACGGATCTCGAAATGAACCAGAACTGGGTCCGCTATTCCGTTGCGGTCGCGCCTGACGGCTCCATCGTCTTCGCGGACTCCGTTGCCGGCGGCACGCAACTCGTGATGAAGGAGCGCCACCTTCTCGAGTCCACACCCCTCACGGGCACGGAGGGCGCGATGGCACCGTTCATCTCCCCGGACGGCGCCTGGATCGGGTTCGTGGCTGATGGAAAGCCACGTAAAGTGCCGCGCGGCGGAGGCGGATCGGTCACGTTGGCGGACTTTGCAAACACGGTGACGCCGAGTGGAGCCTGGTTGGACGACGGGACGATCCTCTTCGTGGACAACGATTTCAGACTCCGACAGGTGAACGAGGCAGGTGGGGTCGCGGAGGTGGTCGCGAGCAGCGGCGAGATCTTCCGACGCGGTGTCGTTGACGTCGCGCCGTTGCCCGGCGGAAGGGGCGCCTTGCTCACCGGGTGTGGTGCAGGCTGCGCCCAGTCCGAGGTGTTTGTCTTCGACGCCCGAGCGGACACGGTTCGGATGCTCTTCGATGATGCCTGGGGTGTTTGGTACGCGCCGACCGGGCATGTGGTGTACACCTTGAGAGACGGAGGAGCCTTCGCTGCCCCGTTCGACCTCGATGCGTTGGAGACAAGTGGGCCCGCCATCCCGGTCCTGGAAGGTGTGAGCGCTCCGAATCTGGCGTTCTCCTCCAAGGGAACGCTGGTCTATGCCGTTGGGGCCTCGCTGGGGGCGGGCGAAGACGAGCTGGTGTGGGTGGACCGAAACGGGACGGCCGAAGTCATCGATCCAGGCTGGTCGGCGGACTTCGAGTACGTCGACCTGTCACCCGATGGCAAACGCCTGGCCGTATCCATTGAGGGGGATGGGGATGACGATGAGCACCAGATTTGGGTGAAGGAGCTAGATCGTGGCCCGCTCCCAAAGCTGACCTTCCAAGGATCCAACAACTACCGGGGCGAATGGACGCCGGACGGGGGTTCGATCGCATTCATCTCGAACCGGGCGGGCAAGAACGACTTTTGGATCAAGCGATCGGATGGTAGCGCGGCGGCCGAGCTTCTGTTGGATAGCGATGAAGATGCCTGGGAGGTCACCTGGTCGCCCGACGGTCGCTGGCTCGTGTATCGGACCGATACCAACAGCGAAGACAACATCTACGGCTTGCGGCTCGGTGTGGACACCGTGTCCGTCCCACTCGTCATCTCCGAGTTCGACGATAAGGAACCTGCTATCTCGCCCGACGGTCGCTGGCTCGCCTACATCTCCAACGAATCGGGCCAGAACGAAGTTTACATCCGACCCTTCCCAAACACGGGAGACGCGAAATGGCAGGTCTCCACCGATGGCGGCCGGGAACCCCTCTGGGCGCACAGCGGTCGGGAGCTTTTCTACCGGAGTGCCTCCCGGGAGCTCGTGGCGGCCGAGATCATCGCCGAGCCGATGTTCAGCATCGGAGAGCAGCGGGTTCTGTTCTCCACACGCGAGTATGAGCGCGATGCAAATCACCGGACGTATGACGTCAGCGCTAACGACCAGCGGTTCGTGATGATCAGGCCGGTTGCATTGAGATTGGGCAGCACCAAGCTGGTATTGGTGGAAAACTGGTTCGAGGAATTGAAGCAGCGCGTGAGTCGATGACGAACCCAGGGTCAAAGGAACTGAAGACCACAGCAGGAGAGTAGATGGCGAGCATCACCGAGGGATTGAAGGTAGCCCTGGCCGATCGCTACGTGATCGAGCAGGAGATCGGCGCCGGCGGCATGGCCATGGTCTACCTGGCGCAGGACGAGAAGCACGACCGCAAGGTGGCGCTCAAAGTGTTGCGCCCCGAGCTGGCCGCGGTGATCGGGGCCGAGCGGTTCCTCAACGAGATCAAGGTCACCGCTAACCTGCAGCACCCGCACATCCTGCCGCTCCACGACTCCGGCGAAGCGGACACCTTCCTCTACTACGTGATGCCGTTCGTGGAGGGCGACACGCTACGCGACAAGCTGAATCGCGAAAAGCAGCTGGGGATCGATGACGCGATCGAGATCACCCGCGGCGTCGCTGCGGCCCTCGACTACGCGCACCGGCAGGGTGTCATCCACCGCGACATCAAGCCGGAGAATATCCTGATCCACGACGGGCAGCCGCTGGTGGCGGACTTCGGGATCGCGCTGGCGGTGAGCGCGGCGGGCGGCAACCGGCTGACCGAGACGGGTCTCAGCATCGGGACGCCGCACTACATGAGCCCCGAGCAGGCGATGGGCGACCGCGAGCTGGACGCCCGGAGCGACGTCTACTCGCTGGGCGCGATGCTCTACGAGATGCTGGCCGGCGACCCGCCGTACACGGGTAGCACGGCGCAGGCGATCGTGGCGAAGGTGATCACCGAGAAGGCGCCACCGGTAACGGCGACCCGGGACACGGTGCCCGGCCATGTCGCGGCGGCGATCCAGAAGTCGCTGGCGAAGCTCCCCGCCGACCGCTTCGCGTCCGCCTCCGATTTCGCCGAAGCGCTGACCAACACGTCGTACACGATCCCCACGTCCGTCACCCCTGCCGCTACAGCCGAGCCGGCCGTCGGCAAGCGTCTGAACCTGGGAGTCGTCGCCGCCGTCGCCGCAGTGGCGGTGTTCGCCGCCGCCTTCATCGGACGAGCCACCTCCCCCGACCTGCCGCAGAGACTCGTGCGCTTCAGCGTTGCGGCGCCGGACAGCGTGAGGGTGATCGGACGGTGTTGCGGGCGCTCGATGGCATTGTCACCCGACGGGACGCGCCTCGTCTTCATCGGCGCCGGGCCCGGCTCGCAGAGCCCGATCTATCGCCGGGAAATCGGCCGGCTGGAGGCCGAGCCGATCCCCGGTACCGATGGGGGGTCCATCCCGTTCTTCTCACCCGACGGTCGCTGGCTGGGTTTTTGGCTGGATGGTTATCTGCGCAAAGTGTCTATGGCCGGAGGGCCGCCCGTTCCGATCGCCGAAACGTCCATCGCCCGGGGCGCCAGCTGGGGTGACAACGATCTCATCGTCTTTGGCGGCGAGGGGACGGGTCTCCATACCGTTCCCGCGGCCGGAGGTGAGCCCGTGCCGGTCACCCAGCCGCAGACCGGGACCGAGCACAGGTATCCCCACATGCTGCCCGGGGGCCGGGCCGCGTTGTTCTCGATCGTCTCCGGCGGCGGTGTGGAGTCGGTTCGTATCGGGGTCGTCGATCTGGAGACAGGAGCGGTAGACACGATCGGTTTCGGCACGCGCGCCGAGTTCGCGCTGGGGTATCTCGTGTACACGGGAGCGGACCAGACTCTTCTAGCCCAACCGTTTGACCCGAAGGGGCTGCGCACGACCGACCAGGCCGTGGCCCTGCTCGATGGCGTCCAATTCCGCGGTAACGCCGGGATGGCCGACTTCGCGCTCTCAGGGGATCGTGGCCTGGCGTATCAGATCGGTGTGGGGCCCGGTGCTGAGATTCTGGACATCGTAGGGCCGAACGGAAGAGCGGAGGTCCCGCTCCCGGAGACGGGAGACCTCGAGGACCCGTCCTTTTCACCCGACGGTCGTAGGATCGCGCTCGTCAACACGAACGTGGGGCCCAACAATGACATCTGGGTGTTCGACCGCGAGCAGGGCACGCTCAGCCGCCTGACCGTCGAAGGGAACCATCAGTCGACGGTTTGGACACGGGACGGCCGGCGAATCGCGTTCCACAGCGACCGCGACGGCGTGGGCCAGATGTACTGGAAGCCGTTCGACGGGAGCGGAGTGGCCGAACTCTTGCTCACCACCGACTACAGCGCCCACCCCCAGTCGTGGCTGCCCGACGGGCGCTCGTTGCTCTTCATCGGCGATCGCGAAGGCACCGGTAACGATATCGGCGTCGTGACAGTGGGCGACTCGGCGCCCACTTGGATCCTCGCCACCGAGTTCGAAGAGAACCAACCGCAGGCATCCCCCGATGGACGGTGGATGGCGTACACGTCCGACCTGTCGGGCGAACGCGAAGTATACGTGCAGGCGTTGAGCGGGGAGGGCGCCCGCCACCAGGTCTCGACCAACGGGGGATCGTCGCCGCGCTGGAGCCCGGACGGCCGCACCCTGTATTTCGTGTCGAACGAGACGCTCGTCGCCGCCGACCTGGTGACGGAACCCGAGTTCCGCGTGACGTCCCGCGACGAGCGGTTCGGCGGCGTCACCGACCTCCACACGTACAACTTGAACTACGACATCCACCCAAACGGTGAGGAGTTCCTCGTCATCGATCAGTCCGGTGGGCCCGCGGGTGGTGGCCTGGTGTGGATCCTCGACTGGACCGAGATCGTTCGTGACATGGGTGGGGGAAGGTAGTGCACGAGAAAGGCAAGCCGGGAGAGTAGATGGCGAGCATCACTGAAGCGTTGAAGGTAGCGCTAGCCGATCGCTACGTGATCGAGCAGGAGGTCGGCGCCGGCGGCATGGCGACGGTTTACCTGGCCCATGACGTGAAACACGATCGCAAGGTCGCGCTGAAAGTCTTGCGACCTGAGCTGGCCGCCGTGATCGGGGCCGAGCGGTTCCTCAACGAGATCAAGGTCACCGCCAACCTGCAGCACCCGCACATCCTGCCGCTCCACGACTCCGGCGAAGCGGACACCTTCCTCTATTACGTGATGCCGTTCGTGGAAGGCGACACGCTGCGCGACAAGCTGGATCGCGAAAAGCAGCTGGGGATCGAGAACGCGATCGAAATTACCCGCGGGATCGCGGCGGCCCTCGACTACGCCCACCGCCAGGGCGTCATCCACCGCGACATCAAGCCGGAAAACATCCTGATCCACGATGGGCAGCCGCTGGTGGCGGACTTCGGGATCGCGCTGGCGGTGAGCGCCGCGGGCGGCAACCGGCTGACTGAGACGGGGCTCAGCATCGGGACGCCGCACTACATGAGCCCGGAGCAGGCGATGGGCGACCGCGAGCTGGACGCCCGCAGCGATGTGTACTCGCTGGGCGCCATGCTCTACGAGATGCTGGCCGGCGATCCGCCGTACACGGGGAGCACGGCGCAGGCGATCGTGGCGAAGGTGATCACCGAGAAGGCGCCGCCGGTGACGGCGACCCGGGACACGGTGCCGCCGAACGTCGCGGCGGCGATCCAGAAATCGCTCGCCAAGCTGCCGGCCGATCGCTTCGGCTCGGCGGCCGATTTCGCCGACGCTCTGGCCCGTCCGAGTGCGAGCAGCGTGGCTGCGGCAACGACCGGCGCGGCGTTCGCCGAGGACCCGGCGGCGGCGCGGACGCTGGCCGTACGGCTACCCTCCATGAAACAGACGCTTCCTTGGTTGCTGATCGCCGCCGCAAGCGCCGTCGCCCTGTTGGGCTGGCTCCAACGCCCGGCGCCCCATATCTCGCGCTTCGCGCTGGCGGTCCCGCAGGAAACGGCACTCACCATCAACCAGGGCGGTAACACGCTGGCTTTATCACCGGATGGCAGACAGCTGGTCTACGTCGGACCCGAACGTCGCCTGTTCGTCCGCAATCTGGATGACCTGGAGGCCCACCCACTGCCCGGGACCGAGAACGCCCGCGCCCCCTTCTTCTCGCCGGATGGGGAGTGGGTCGGGTTCTACGCGGACGGCAGGCTCAGCCGGGTCGCGCTGGGCGGCGGCCCTCCGCTGACGATAACAGAAACCCAGACCAACTTCCGCGGGGCCTCGTGGGGCGACGGCGACATCGTCATTCTTACCCGCAGTACGAGCTCTCCCCTGTTTCGGGTCCCGGCCGCGGGCGGCGACATCACGCAGCTCACGCAGTTGGACACATCGACGACCGTGACGAGCCATCGCTGGCCCCACGTGCTGCCCGGTGGCAAAGCGGTGGTCTTTGCGATCTACAACGGAACGATGGATGAAACCGAGCTGGCCGCGGCGTCCATCGAAACGGGCGAGGTGATCCGTCTGCAACTGCGGGGGCTGCGCGCCCAGTACGCCGCTACCGGCCACCTGGTCTACGGCACGGCCGACGGGTCACTGGTCGCCGTGCCGTTCGACAAAGACCGCCTCGAGGTCAACGGTGCTCCCGTTTCATTGATCGAAGGTCTGATGGTTCGAAGTTCGGTCATGGCGGAGTTTGAAATCTCTCGCACCGGGGCCCTGGCGTACCTCGATGGCCTGCCGCCCGACCTTTCGTTGGTCGCCGTAGACCGCAATGGGCTCGAGGATGTATTGGTCGAGGGCCTGCAGCAGGCCCGGGCGCCACGGATTTCGGTCGACGGAACACGCATCGCGCTCGAGCTGGACGACGGGTCCAATACGGACGTGTGGGTCTACGATCTGCGCGCCGAGACCATGACGCGGATGACGTTCTGGGGTGGCAGCTATTATCCCGCCTGGACGCCCGACGACGCATCGATCTCGTTCACATCGATCGCCGAGAACTCCAACAACCGCAACTTGTTCATTCTACCGTCGGACGGAAGCGGCGTGCCCGAGCCGCTCTACGAGGCGGCCGGAGAGCAGTGGGAATCTCTTTGGCTGCCCGATGGTCGATCGTTCATCGTTCGGTCGACCCAGCAGGGAACGACTCGGGACATTGGGATCACAACCCTCGATGGCGGAGATCTGCGGCCGCTTGTGAATACGGAGTTCGAGGAGCGTTCGCCGTCCCTGTCACCGGACGGCCGCTGGCTGGCCTACTGCTCCAACGAGTCCAGCCGTAACGAGGTTTACGTCCGTCCCGTTTCCGAGGTGGGCGGCAAACGACAGGTGTCCGTGGATGGAGGAGGAGAGCCACTCTGGTCCCGAGACGGCCGTGAGGTCTACTACCGGGGCCTCGATGACAACATCTACGCCGTGGCCATCGAGACTTCTCCAACCCTCCGCATCGGACAACGCAGCGTCCTCTTCGAGGACAAGTACGTGCGGAACTTCAGCCACTCGAACTACGATCAGCACCCGGGTGACGGACGCTTCGTGTTCATCAAGGGCTCGGCAGCCCCGACCGACCTGGTGCTGGTGCTCAACTGGTTCGAGGAGTTGAAGCAGCGGATGGAACGGTAGTGAAACCTGGTGACCGGTAACCGGTGATCGGTAATCGGTAACTGCAAGAGCGCTTTGGGGAGGGCGCGACAGGGGGTCGCGAGCGGATATTTGGAGCCTGGCACTCAACCGGGC
Organism: Gemmatimonadota bacterium; assembly: GCA_039588075.1. GTDB lineage: Bacteria > Gemmatimonadota > Gemmatimonadetes > Palauibacterales > KS3-K002 > JBDHAL01. Next base: position 17,364 of record JBDHAL010000032.1, read on the forward strand.
TTTGCCAAAAGCCCGCGTTGATTGCCGGGCGACATGGAGCGATGACCCCCTGTCGCGCCCGACCGCTCCCGAGCGAACTGGCATGTCGGAAAACATTATCAGGAGTGCGCCACCTTGACTGAAACACCAGAACGGCTGACGGCGGCGATCGCCGGACGCTACCGCATCGAGCGCGAGTTGGGCCAGGGCGGCATGGCGATCGTTTACCTCGCCCACGATCTCAAGCACGATCGCAAGGTCGCGCTCAAGGTGCTGCGCCCCGAGCTGGCGGCGGTGATCGGCGCCGAGCGCTTCCTGAACGAGATCAAGGTGACAGCGAACCTGCAGCACCCGAACATCCTGCCGCTCTACGACTCGGGCGAGGCGGACACCTTCCTGTTCTACGTGATGCCCTACGTGGAGGGCGACACGCTGCGCGACAAGCTTGAGCGCGAGAAGCAGCTGGGCATCGACGAGGCGATCGAGATCACCCGCGGCGTGGCGGCGGCGCTCGACTACGCGCATCGGCAGGACGTGATCCATCGGGACATCAAGCCGGAGAACGTCCTGCTCCACGACGGGCAGGCGCTGGTGGCCGACTTCGGCATCGCGCTGGCGGTCTCGCAGGCGGGCGGCAACCGGCTGACGGAGACGGGGCTGTCGATCGGGACGCCGCACTACATGAGCCCCGAGCAGGCGATGGGCGACCGCGAGGTGGACGCGCGAAGCGATGTCTATTCGCTGGGCGCCATGCTCTACGAGATGCTGGCCGGCGACCCGCCGTATACGGGCAGCACCGCCCAGGCCGTGGTGGCGAAGGTGATCACCGAGAAGGCGCCGCAGGTGACGGCGACCCGGGAGACGGTGCCGCCTCACGTCGACGCCTCGATTCAGAAGGCACTGGCCAAGCTACCGGCCGATCGTTTCACCAGTGCGGCGCGCTTTGCCGACGCGCTCCGCGACACCTCGTTCACGCACACGACGGCGGTGCAGCCCGGGGTGGCGTTGGGGATCCGCGGTTCGCGAGGCCGCTGGGGCCTCGCCGCCGCTGCGCTGGCGGTGGCCCTGATCAGCGTCGGCGCCGGAATGCAGGTCGGGAAATGGTTCGGCGGCGGCAGTTCTGAAACGCCCGGCCCCGTGGCCCGGTTCACGGTGGGGGTGCGGCTCGGCGATGTCGATTTCGGCTCGGGCCTGGTACTCTCCCAGGACGGAACCCAGCTGATCTACATCGGTGTCGGCGAGCAGGGAGGATCGCAGCTGTATCGGCGGCCGATGGATGAAGTGGAAGCGGTTCGCATCGCCGGGACGGAAGGCAGTCTTGTCATGGCGCCGTTCCTTGCCCTGGACGGAGAGCGGATCGGCTTCTATGCGGACCAGCAGTTGCGGGTCGTTCCGATCCGCGGCGGGGCGCCGAGGGTAGTGGCCCGGATGTCGCCGACCAGCGGTGGCGGCAGTTGGGGGCCCGATGACCAGATCGTGTTTCAGCCCGATTTCGGCGCGGGCCTCATGCTTGTGGACGCCGAGGGCGGCGATCCGCAGCGGCTGACCGCGGTGGATACGGCTACCGGTGAGTTTGACCATCGCTGGCCGCATTTCCTGCCAAACGGGGAGTGGGTGATCTTCACAGTCTGGAGAGGTTCGATCGAGTTGGCCCGCTTGGCCGCGGTCTCCACCAAGAATGGTGAGGTCCACGATTTGATTCCCGGCTCCGACGCCCGCTTCGTCGACGATGGCTACCTGGCTTTCGCCGGGCCCGAAGGTGCCCTGCGCCTGGTTTGCTTCGATCAGTCGAACGCTCAGATCGTCGGCTCGCCGATCACCGTCCTCGACTCGGTGCTCGTCGGTGGTGACGGATCGGCGCAGTACGCGCTCTCACAGAACGGCACGTTCGCCTTCCTCAGTTCGCTGGGTAGCACGCAACCGATCATCATGGATCGCAACGGCGCCACTGAGCAGCTGCCGCTCGAGCCGGGGGACTATCAAGGTCCGCGATTCTCTCCCGACGGTCGAGCTTTCGCCGTCGGCTACCAGGGTGAAATCTGGATCTACAATTTCGATCTCGGCACCTT
>JBDHAL010000033.1:0-19304 GCA_039588075.1 Gemmatimonadota bacterium
ATATCGGTACGGGCGAATCCATCCCGCTTCGTGTGACGCTGAGAGAGGGCGACGTACCGGTGACCGGAGCGAACGTCACGGCGCGGGTGGTGGGGCCGAAGGACGGCACCGGCAACATCCTGTCTCGGGAGCCCCAGCCGTCTGGGGTTCCAAACGCGATGGGCGACAGCCTGAGGTCGGCTGCCCAGGCAAAGCTGCGGCTCTTGATGGAGGACCCGAAGAAGGCCGGACTGTTCCTCAGCCAGGGGCGGCCGCTTATCACCCTGTACGACGATGGGGATGCATCTCACGGCGACCAGACGGCGAGCGACGGCATCTACAGCGCCAACTACGGCGACACGAGGACGGAGGGGCACTTCAACTTCACGTTCTCCGTCGATGGCGAAGCGCCGGCCAACGGGCGGTACCTACGAACCCGCACCCAGTCGGTATTCGTGCGACCGAAGCCCGCCCCCGAGAAAACCGATATGAAGTTTGTCGATCTCGACCAATCAGACGGCTCGGTTGTTGCCACTCTGCACGTGATCCCGCTTGATGCTTTTGGCAACTATCTTGGCCCCGATTACCTCGATTACATCCATATCAGTTCCACCCAGGGGCAGCCCGTCTCGGATCTGAAGGACAACCTCGACGGCTCCTACCAGATCACATATCGGCTGCCCTCGGTCGATGCCAAGCCCGTTATCACCTTTGCCGTGATGGGCGACACCGTCAGGCAGGCGGTGCCCGTGAGCGATGACTTTCCCCAGTGGGTGCTCAGCCTGCACGCCGGCGTCACGGTGCCTCACGGCTCGCTCGAGACCCGGTTCGATCCGGCGCTGGCCGCGGGAGCCGACCTGGAATTCCGCTTGACGAGCCTGTTATCGCTGGAGGCCTACGTGGGTCACGACCGCTTCAAGGCGATTAGCGCCGGCGTCGACGATTTCGAGCTGACGCACGCCTCGGGGCTCGCCAAGCTCACCTTCTCCCGCGATCCGTTGCGCCTGGTAGTCCTGGGCGGCGCCGGAGCGTATTGGCCCAAGAACGCGAGTGCCCAGTTCGGCTGGAACGTCGGTGGGGGTCTGCAGTACTGGCTGAGGCCAAAAATCGGTATCGAAGCGCTGTACAACTACCGGCGCGTGGACGCCAGCGCCGGGGACATCGAGTACTCGACGATCACGGCCGGTGTGAGGTGGCGCCCCTAACGGTGCTGCCTGGCCCGCCTCACCGGCAGTTGTCCGCTTCTTCGAGCTTGTCGTCCCACTCCACGGGCAGGGTCTCCCGGGTCACGCGAACGATCTCGAACGGGTAGGCGTCGGCGCGAAACTCCTGGCATTCCCTCACGGTGCGCACGAAAACCCAGAAGACGTTGTCCTTGATGCCGGCGCTGTCGACGGTGATCCAGTCGCCCGGCTGCATCCTTCCCGCCGATACCACCAGGACCATGTTCCGGCTGAAGTCCACGTCGGGGCGCGGCGGTGGAGTCGGCTGACCCTCTGTCGCCTGTCCCCACACGTCACGCCAGACGGTCACGTCGCGGACGACCATCCGGATCGAGTCGGGGAACGCCGGACTGTCGTCCCGGTAAAGCCGAGCGCTGGAGAGCACCGGCGAAACGGTGTAGACGGTCTCCGGGCTCTTGCGGCACACGCCGGCGAACAGCAGCGAAGCCAGCAGGAGCGGAATGAGTTTCGGTCTCATGGTCATGCCCCGTCGTTTGCTCATCAGTTGACGATTTGTTCGACGCACCTTCTGACGCCGCCGAAGTAGTCGTTCTTCAACACCGGTTCTCCGGAGAAGATGATCTCCGCGTCCAGTGTAACTTCCTCATCCAGAGGAGTGAGTGTCCAGCGAATGTTGTGACGCGGCCCACTGCTGCGCAGCCAGGCTGCCTGGCCAAAAAGCTGGAAGAGCGCCCACGTGCCATCGAAGGACAGCAGCTCCTGCCGCCGCCCACGAAGCTCGACCGAGATCTCCGCGCTCTGCGCGCCCGCCCCGGCCCAGCGGGGAAGTTGCTGCCCTGTCTCGTACTGGCGGAAGTTGTAGGGCCGGCCGTCGATCGTGAACCTCACGCTGGTGACCTCGCCGGACGGTTGAGCCTTGAGCGAGAACTGGAACCCGGGCTCATCGGTGTTGTCGGGCCACAACGCCTCCGACACTCGCGCCGCCGCGTTGAAGAAGGCGACGAAATCCTGTCGCAGTCGAAATCGGGCGCCCCTAGCAGTCACGTACATCGGGCCTTCCTGGACCAGGTAGTCCTGCAACCAATCGTTGTGGAACCGCTGGATCGCTCCCGTCTCCGGGTGGAAGATGCTCTCGACTTCGCCGAGCGTCGCCGACGTTCTCGCATTCCGATAGAAGGGATACTTGTTCAATACGGGTTGGAGCCGGTTGCGGCACAGGTCTCTCGCCAGTCGGTTCAGGTCGGCCGCCGCGGTTCCCGCCACCAGGTTGGTCACTCCCTCTATCGGCCGCGTCAGCAGCCTTTGCACCGCCTGTCCTACGGCCTCGGCCTCATCAGCATGCGGTTCGGCGTAGACGAAAGTCCGCGCGAGTTGCAGCACCGTGTTGCGTGCCTTGGACGCCGCGCCCAGCGCGTCACCGGCCTCTCCCTCGCGTTGCCCCGTCTGCGCCTGCGATACCGCCTCCACGCTACCGCGCAGCTCCAGCAGCGCGTCCATGTACGCCTGATTTGCCGGGCCGATCAACTGGTCGGTCGAGTCGGGAGGGATCACCGCCTGGACGGGTTGAAACGCCGGGGCCACCCTCTCGGGGTCGACCATCGTGTTGCGGGACGCCACCTGCAGTACCCTGAGCAGCGGAGACTCCGCGCCGCTCAGAGCTTCGAGCGACCGAGTCGCGGCGCCGGAGCTACCAAAACCCATTACGCGCGCGCTATCGAGGAAGTTGCCCCAGCGGCTGATGTAATCCGCGACGTACCGCTCGCGTAAGGACGCTTCCAGCTCGGCGAGGTCCTGGCCACCCGGGCCCGCCGCACCCGTGACACAGTCGTCCCGGTTGAGCAGCTCGCCGATGTTGGCCAGCTCCTCGTGTACCGTAGCCCAACCTTCGGTCGTGAACGCGCCCGGCACGGAGTACCGGTTGACGATCACGCCGTCATCGTCCCTAAAGCGAACGGCAGGGTAGAGGCTGTTGGCCTTCGAGAGCATCCGTAGGTAGTTACGATCGGGGCCCGCGAACTGGTTGAGGAAGTCGCGGCCGTGCCTGACCGCCCCTCCGTTAGCCGCCGCCGTGCAGGGGCGGTCGTCATCCAGGCAGAGCCGCCCGGCGTAGAAGTCGAACTGCGGCCTGGCCAATTCATCGCGCTCTACGTCGGCCGGACTGTCGGCCAGCCATTCTCTCCACAACGATTCAGCGAGAAACGCTGAGTCGATTGGGCACGCCCCGACCGTCATCAGGTACGATCTCAAGAGGTCGTAGTTGGGCTGGTATTCGCTGTTCGGTCCGGGCGTCAATGGCAGAGCCAGCAGGGATTGCTCCAGCGAGCTGCGCGCCGGTCCCGCCATCAGGCTCTCGAATCGTTCCAGGTAGAGACCCCGCACCGACGGGTAGAGAGCCGCTCCCTTATACAGTCCCCAGCGCCGGTGCCACGGGGCCCCCTCCCGCTGCCACCGCCCGACCGTCTCGAGCTCGCCGCGCAGATCCTCGAAGGCGTGGAGTGTCGTCAGGTCGAGGAGATTCGGGTTGATCTGAGTTGCCCTGATCAACTGGTCGGCCGCCGTTATGGCGCGCACCTCGAGCGATCTATTTCCGAAATAGGAGATGGTGAAGCAACTGCCCAGCAACATGGAAAACGCCACCGCTCCGCCCATCACGATGCGCCTCCGCAGCGTTAGATGTGCGCCGGTCCGAGTCACGCCCATCGCCATGCGGTCGCGGAGCAGCACGTCACGGAAGAAGCGGCCCAGGAAGAGCCACTGGGGGATCTTGCGAGAGCTGGCGGCGGCGGCAGCCTGCTCCATCGCCGGCTGCTGCTGCTTGGGATCGAACACCTGGGTGGCGGCGATGCGGCCGGAGTCGGACGGTGAGGCCTGCGGCGCGACCTCGGGCGTCGCCTCGGTGACGACCACGGCCCGCACACCCGAGAAGTAGAACCCGCGCAGGACCGGGCTGATCCGCAACTGGCTGGGTCGGCAAAGGTCGACCAAGAACTGGGTAGCCAGCGGCGTGATCTTCCGAAACTCTCGCGGCAACTCGTAGCTGGCCGCCTTACGTTGCGTGTCCGTTTCCCGGGACAGGAACTGCAGCCGCTTGGCGGCCAGCGAGGTGAACAGGCGCCCGAAGGCATCGTCCACCCGTTGGAACTCCTTCTCCGCCGAGCTGCCGGCCATCATCCGGGTCGGCCAGCGCAGCGTCGCGCCCAACACCTCTTGCGCTTCCTGGCGCGATAGGTTGGCCACGTACTCGGCGAAATACGGGATCCGATCCGCCTTCGTGAACATCACGTAGACGGGCAGCTGCGTGCCGAAGCCGTGGGCCAGCTCGACCAGAACCGTGCGCAACTCCTTTGCCGCCGCCGGCACCTTCGTCGCTCCGTCCGGCTTCAGGAACTCCTCGCAGCTGAAGCACACCACAGCGACCCGCGGCGCCTGCGGGCGACCCGAGAACACCGTCCCCAGCGTCTGCGGTTTCACGTAGCGGATCAACCGGCGCCAACGCGAAGGGTCGGCCGTGAACTCTCCGCCCGCCTCCAGGAAGACCGTCCTATGCGTGTACCACAGGTTGACGCTACTCGTCGGGGCGACCTGGTTGCCGGCATACACCGCTCCCGCCAACAGGTCCGGTTCTAGGCCCGAGTGAACTAGGCTACTCGTCTTGGCGCTGCTCTCCGGCCCCAGGACCAGCACTATCGGTAGCTTGTTGAGCGATGCCTTGGCTGTCGCCGGCGATCCCGCCAATCGCGCTTTCGCCGCTGCCAGCGTCGTCTCGAGCTCCTCGTCTCCGCCCTCTCCCTCCGCCGCCTCCTTCGCGTCGCCGGATCTCTTCAAGAACCAGAAGATCAGCCCGAAAGCCAACAGGCCCAGCGCCCACAGGGCGAGTCGGAACAACCACAGGCGGAAACCCTGGAGATGCAGGACGTTGCTGATCAGATACGTGAGCAACACGTACACCAGCAGGCCGGGGGCGGTCAGCAGACGGAGCTTCCCCGCCATCGGCATGCGGGGCTTGTGTGGCATTCGTGGTTTGCGCGGAGCTTTGGGTCTACTCATCGATCGCTCTAGCCGGGGATTAGTACTCTCAGAGCTCTTACGCCGCCGTTCAGCGAGATATCAAATATGATCCACATGACGACCGCGAAGGCGAACAGCCCCGCCGCCGTGTATCCCAGTCGCCTGATCCACGGGTCTTTCACCATCGGGACGATCTCGTCCGCCGGCGGAGCCCACGCCGGAGACAGGTCCGCGTCTCCGCCCTTGATGCGGCGGATTTTCTCGCCGGCCTGCTGGGTTAGTCCGTGCAGATCGCCTTTGTCCCGCGCGCTGTAGCGGCCAACGAACCCCAGCAGCAGGCATAGCTGGTACACTTCCAGCAGGTCCGCCACGTCTTGGGAGTCCGGTCGAGCCAGCAGGTCCTTCAAGTATTGGAAGAAAACCTCTCCGCCCGTGAAGCCGCCGAACACTTCCTCCTGCAGCGGCTTCCGCGGCCACTCGGCGAACATCGGCTGTTGAGAGTTCAGGACGGACTCGTCCATGAACACGATCAACGCATAGACGGCGAGCTTGACCGTGTCGCCGTCGTAGCCGACTCGACGCGCCTCCTGGTCGGCCTCACCCAGCAACTGCTTGATTTGGACTCGGAACGACGCGGCATCGGCCGCCACCTGGCGGTTGGCCCGCAACCGAACCGCAGCCGTGAAGACCTCCTGCAGCGCCAGGGCCAGCTGCCCTCGCCGATGCTCTACCGTTGCTGTTGCCATGTGCCCGCCAGAGGCTTCAGGGGAATAGGCTCTTCGCCATTTGCGTCGTCTCGGAGATGCTCGCTACTGCTTGCCCTCCAGGACGATCACCACCTCGAGTTCGATATCGCCCAGAGCGCCCGGCGCGTAAACCCCGATATCCGAACTCCTCAGTATCGCTTCCCAGGCCGGGCCCGCCTTGTGGACCCTGAAGTAGTGACTCCCGAGCCGCGGTGCGATCGCCGCCGGCGGCGATGGTAGGTGCTTCAGCTCCAGCCCGGGTACGCCTCGCTTTACCAACTCCTGGATGAACTTGCCAGAGCACAGTTTCAACAGCCGCGGCACGCCACCGATGATCTCCGCCTCTCCCGCGTTCGATCGCACTCCCAGTATCCACTCCGAACGCCCCAGGCAGCGCTTGTCCGCCACCGGCGCCGCATAGAAGTAGTCCTGCATCTGCTTCAGCGGGACCACTACCGTGTTTGTCGGGATGATCACATCCAGGTTCGCACGAATGTGCCGGTCCAGCTCGCTGAACGTTTCCTCCAGCTTATCGTGATCGTACACCGGCAGGCTGCGCGGGTGCGCCTCCAAAGAGAACGTGCACAGCGCTCCCGCCAGACGCGACAGCTCCATATACAGCTGCTCCGGTCGCGTCCGCTTCGCCTCCAGATGGTGGCGCAGCGGCGCCAGGCTCGAGTGGATCGAGTGCGATAGCCAGAAGCTCGCCACTTCCTGCGCCGCGTACTCCGACAGCGACTTGCGCGTGCCGCGCCGCTCGTTCGCTATCGAATCGCTCTTCGATTCCAGCATCTCGATCATTCGCCGCAACAACTCCAGCAACCGCGGGCTCGCTCCGACCTGAAGGCACGGCGCGATGTACTCGCTGTCGTACATGAAGTGGCCCGCCCCGTCGCGCCTTACTCGCGCCAGCGGCAGCGACACCTGATCGCCGTGCACTTCCTCGTCCAGCGTCAACTGGAAGTTCTTTCGGCCCACGTCCACCGCCTTCTCATCTCGGCCCGTCGTCTCGTCGTGAACCTGCACTGTCTCCGCAAGGTACCGCGCCTCCTGCCAATCGCTGTCCCACGGCATCGACGTGTTCGAATGCCCCGGCTTGTACGGCGGTACCGTCAGCAACACGATGTGACTGTCTTGCGTCGGCGAGAATAGATCACGGATCTCACGCGCCTGCGGCGGCGGGTCTCCTTCCGGAAAATGAAATGCCAGCCCGTCTGGCATCACTCCACGCCCGTGGATCAGCGATACCGTCCCGTTCTGCAACGCCTCCGCGTCGAGCTCCAACCCCGCGACTCCGTACGACTTGAAGAACAGATTCGACAGCGCAAAGTTGATCGAGCTCTCGAGATACCGGTTCTGGGCCTGGAAGTGGTGCTGGGCGAGGTACATTCCCTCGTGCCAGATCACCGGAGATAGTGGCTTCATCTGGTCGCTGGCTTGCTCCGCTAAACGATTTGCTCGGGATCGGCGTCTACGATACAATTATAGCTGCGCGTGTTTCGCCGGATCAACCACCTCCGTCTTTGGAGTTCAGCAGGGTCTCCACCTCCACCGCACCGGCCCGTCCGGTAACATGTATGACAGGTGACGAATTCCGCGACCGGTACAAGCTGCTCAAACGCCTCAGCGAGGGCAGCGTGCGCAGCTACCAGGCGCGGGACACCGAAGACCGGTCCGTGTTGGTTCACGTGTTCGCCGGGCCGGCCGCGGAGATGCAGAGCCTCCTGTTCCTCGTGGAGCTTCTGGACCCGGTCGACAGCGAGTCGGTGATCGAGACCCTCGATGTCGAGGGCACGAAGGTCGTGGTGACGAGCCCCCTGGAGGATTTCGATACCTTCCCCGGTTGGTTGAAGTCGAGAAAGCACGGAAAGCGAGCCCGGCCGGCGCCGGTTGCGCCCCCCGAGCAACCGTCGGAATCGAAGGTGCCGGGCGATTTCACGTTGCTCTTCGGGCCGTCCGACGATGAGCCCGAGCCGCCGGTGCTGGACGACCCAGAACCGCCGCCGCCGGTGGAGGTGCCGCCTGAGCCGCTGGCAGTAGCCGAGACGGAGCCGATGCTGCGGCCGCCGGTCGAGGTGCCGCCTGAGCCGCCGGTCGCGCCCGAGCCCGTGTCAGCGGAGTCGGGGCCCGGCGAGTTCACCGGGTTGTTCGGACGGCTTGGGGAAACCGACGACGTGGCGGAGCCGCAACCCGAGCCGCCGCCGGTGGAAAAAGAGCCCGGCGAGTTCACTCGGTTGTTCGGCAAGCTGGTGACCGATGAAGAGGGCGGCGAACAGCCACGGTCTCCGAAGACCGAGCCCGCACAGCCTCAGGAGAGAGAACCGAGCGAGTTCACTCGACCGAAGGCCGAGCGACAGTCGGCGGCGGATCCGGGTCGGCGCAAACCGCCGATACGCTGGCGCGAGAGCGCACCGCAGGATGAGCCCGATAGCAAGCTCAGCGTCCGTTGGAAGGCGGGTCCCCCGGTTGAGCCGCCGCCGGTTCCACCGGACCCGCGGCAAGCCCCACTACAGCCACCGCCGGGCGAGAAGACGGTCGGCGAGTTCACCAAGCTGTTCAACCCGCAGGCGGAGGATCCGGCCGGGCCCCTGTCGCCGGCATCGCCCGCGCCGCCCGGACCGAAGGAACCTCGGGAGCAGGATACTCGATCGTATCAACAAGCGTTGGGTTCGGGTCCCTCGATAGAGCAGGGGCCGTCGGCGCCGCCTCCGCCTCCGCCTCCGCTGCCACCGAGCGTTGTGCCTCCCACTTCGGCCCCTGCGGCGCCGCCGCCTTCGTCGATGCATGACGGCCCCAGCGAGTATACCCTGATCGTATCCGGCGGAACCCCCAGCCCCGACTCCTCAGGTGGGTCCGGCGCGGACCCCTACGCCGAGGACGAGTATCACTCTCCGCCCGCGCCGCAAATGCGCACTCTGCTCATATCGCTCGGCGTCGTCGTGGCCGTCGTAATCCTCCTGATCATCGCCTTCGCGATCTGGGGCAGCTAAGTCCAATCCCCACCTCCCACCAGCGACGCTATGAGTGTGTTGATGGGCGAGGCACTGGGGGGGACGATCCGACGGTAGTGCCGTCCTCAGCTTTCTTTCGGCGGGAGTACTACTACCAGTTCCAGCTGCGGTTCTGGGAAATCCTGGGGGACATAAGCCGCGACGTTACGCGCGAGCTTGATATGATCCCACTCGCTTCCCGACTTGCTCAACCGGAAGTACTGGTAGTCCAGCTTGACTGCTATGGCGCTCGGCGGGTTGGCGACGTGGGTCATCTCGAGACCTGGCAGCGCCTGCTTGATGAGCCGGGCGACGTGATCGCCGGAACTGACCTTCACCAGTTGCGGGACCTTCTTAGTCAGCTCGGCCTGACCCATCTCGGCCTTCAACGCGATGAACATTTGCGGCGCCGTGATGTAACGATCCTGGTCGACGGCTGTGGCGTACACCGACGGCTCCACCAACTGCATCGGCAGCGACACGTAGTTGGCCGGCACCACCGTGTCGAGCAACTCACGCAGCTTTTCGTCCAGCTCGGTGAAGCACTCGGCCAGCTCCAGATGATCGTAGCCCGGCAGGTCGCGCGGGTGGATGGTCAGCGAGAACGTCGTCAGCGCCCCGGCCAACCCCAGCATCGCCGAGTACAGCTCACCCGGGTGACCGCGGCGCGTCTCGTACAGGTGACGCAGGTGCGGCATGTAGGTGTTGACCGTATAGAGCAGCCAGAACGTGGCGACATCGGCGATCCCGAACTCCGCCAGGCTCAGGTTCCGCTGGCGGCGCGAGTCCGACATGGCGCTGCTCTTGGCGGATAGGATCTCCACCAGTCGCCGCGCGATCGACATCAAGTACTCGCTCGCCTCGATATTGATCAGCGGCGGTACGAAGTGCGGGTCGAGCTGGTACTCACCGCTCGGCGTCCGGATTACCCGCGCCATCGGCAGCGCCGAGCTGCCTTCCAGCGACTCGCCCTCCACCAGCAGACGGAAGTTCTTGCGGGCCACCTGGATCGGCTTCTCCGCCAGCCCCGTATTCTCATCGCGCCGCATGACGACTTCCGACATGTAACGCGTGTTCCGGTCGTCCTTGCCGGAGGAGACGTTGAGGCCGCCGGAGCGATACTCCGGAATCGAGAAGTAGATGTCCAGCGTGTTCTGGTCCTGTTCGAACGCGCCTTCCAGAGGCTTCGGGGGCGGAGCCTCATCGGCCCGCGGGATGTCGAACAGCAGACCGTCCGGCAGTATCCCCGCCGCGGATGAGATCGCCACGATGCCGCCGGCCAGCTTCTCTCGGTCGATCTCCAGCTGGTCAAAACCCCACGGGCTGAAGGTCAGCGTCGAGAGCTGGAACCCGATCAGATCCTCGAGGAAACGATCCTGCGTCTGCATGTGCTGCGGGCTCAGCAGGACGCCCTTGGTCCATAGGACCGGTTGCATCTGCCTCATGGTCCTCTAAGTTAGCACACGTAACGCTCTAGCCGCCAGAGAATCGAGGTCTCGCCATGGCCGACGAACGGTCGGAGAAGATCGGCTTCGAGATCCGCGTCGGGCGCCAGCCCGGCTCTTCGGAACCGCTCCCGGAAACTCCCTTCCGCGTCGCCTTGCTGGGTGATTTCAGCGGCAGAGCGAGCCGCGGGCTCGCCGAGGTCGGGAATCAGCTCGCCGAGAGAAAACCACTGCGCGTCGATCGCGACAATCTCGATGACGTGCTGGGCCGCCTGGCACCCGAGCTCCACCTGCCCATCGATACCGGCCTAACCCTGCGCTTCGAAACGCTAGAGGACTTTCATCCCGACCGGCTCTACGGTCGCGTTCCTCTCTTCGAATCGCTTCGCCACACGCGCCAGCGCCTGGCCGATCCCGCAACATCGGCCGAGACCGCCAGAGCGCTGTCCGGTTCGCAGCCCGAATCAACCGAGCCCGGACAAGCCGCGGCACCCAGGGTGACCGCGGACAACCTGCTCGACCAGATACTCGACGTGACTCCCGGCGTCGCACCCGACGCGGAAGCCGTCGTCGGCGGCGACCTCCGAGAGATGGTCAAGCGAATCGTCGGGCCGCACCTGGTCGACGAGATCGATCCGACGGCTTCCGAGATGCTTGCCCAGATCGATGTCGCGACCGCCGCTCTCATGCGGGCGCTCCTACACCTCACCGCGCTCCAGTCCCTCGAGGCACGCTGGCGAGCCGTCCACATGCTCACCCGCAGGATCGACACGGGGACTCAGCTTCAGCTCTACCTGGTGGACATCTCCAAGGACGAGCTGCTCGCCGACCAGGATCCCGACCGCGACCTGCAGCAGAGCGGGCTGTACAAGCTCCTCGTGGAGTCCGGCGTCGGAACACACGGCGGTGAGCCCTGGGCCGTCATCGCCGGCGACTTCACTTTCGGGCCCGAGCCCGAGGACCTGCTGCTGCTGGCGCGCTTGGGCGCCGTGGCGAACCTGGCCGGCGCACCCTGGCTTTCCGCCGCCGACCCCCGACTCGCCGGCTTTCAGTCGCTCCACGAAACGCCCGATCCCTCTGAGTGGAGCAGGGAGGACAACCCGCTCTGGGACGCTCTCCGCCGGGAACCCCAGGCGGCCTCCATCGGGCTGGCTCTGCCACGTTTTCTCGTCCGCCCGCCTTACGGCGCGCGGACCGAGCCCTGCGACGATATCCCGTTCGAGGAAATGGAGACTTCAGGGGTCCCGCGGCACGAGGACTTCCTCTGGGCCAACCCCGCTTTCGCCTGCGCCCTCCTTCTCGCCCGCTCCTTCGCGTCGGCGGGATGGGAGATGCGGCCCGGTAGGCACCAGGACCTCGAAGGCCTGCCGCTCTATCTCTTTGACGACGATGGCGAGACCATCGCCCAGCCCTGCGCTGAGGCCCTGCTAACCGAGCGCGCTGCGCAACGCCTGCTAGAACATGGACTTATGCCCCTCGCCAGCATGAAGGGCGATGACTCCGCCCGGCTCGTCCGCTTCCAGTCCATCGCCCGGCCGCTTGCCGCGCTGACCGGCCCCTGGAGCGCCCGAGAAGCCCCATAGGCGCTTATCTTCTTGACACTTGGGGCTCGGAGCCGCAAGTTATTTGTGGTATACAAGACTGTAGAGTGATTCCCCGGCTGGGCGGCGGTGGCGTAGCGTGGCGTGGCCGGTGCATCGCTTGTGCCCAGCCGGCCCGCCAGCTGGAGTCTTTTCCCTGCAAGGGAGCCACACCGATCGGCCCGCGCTGATTCGCGAAACGGCCACGACAGGTCGCGGATAACGGAGGAGCTTCACATGGCGAAAGAGAGCGTTCAGAAGAAACTCGAGCGGGTTCGGCCGCCGCGCGTCAATATCACCTACGAGGTCGAGACGGGCGACGCCATCGAGTTGAAGGAGTTGCCGTTCGTGATGGGCGTGCTGGGCGACTTCTCCGGCCAACCCAAGGAGCAGCTGGCCAAGCTCAAGGACCGCAAGTTCACCGAGGTCACCCTCGACAACTTCGATGGCGTGCTGGCCGGCATGAAGCCGCGCCTCCAGTTTGCCGTCGAGAACAAGCTCAGCGAAGAGGGCGGCAAGATCGGCCTCGAGCTCGAGTTCGAGAGCCTCGATGACTTCTCGCCCGACCAGGTGGCCAAGAACGTGGAGCCGCTGGCAAAGCTCCTCGCCTTGAGAGGCCAGCTGGCCGACCTGCGCGGTAAGCTTCAGGTCAACGAGAAACTGGAGGATATTCTCCAGTCGACGCTGAGCGACGAGGAGAAACTCAAGAAACTCCAGGAAGAGATGGGGGCGGAAGAAAGTTCCGAGGGCGGCGACGAGGGAGGTGAAGGATGATGGCCGAGGCGAAGGAGTCGGGGGAACAGAAGGAAGCCGCAGAGGAGACTGTTGAGCTGAGCCTGCTCGACCAGATCGTCGAGGAGGGCCGGTTCGGAAAGGAAGAGGCGGCGCGAGATCGTGGCCGCGACATGGTCAAACGCTTCGTCTCCGAGGTGTTGGAGGGCACGATCACCGTGTCCGCCAGCACGGAGCAAATGATCAACGCCCGCATCGCCGAGATCGACCGGCTGGTTTCCCTCCAGTTGAACGAGGTGATGCACGCGCCAGAGTTCCAGAAGCTGGAAGCGAGCTGGCGCGGCCTCAGCTATCTCCTCTCGCAGAGCGAAACCAGCGAGATGTTGAAGATCAAGATCCTCAACGTCAACAAGAAAGATCTCTTACGCGACCTGAAGAGCGCTGCCGAGTTCGACCAGAGCGCTCTGTTCAAGAAGATCTACGAAGAAGAGTACGGGGTTTTCGGCGGATCGCCCTTCGGCGCCATGCTCGGCGACTACGAGTTCGGCAAGACCGGCCAGGACATCGAGTTGCTCGAGAAGGTGTCGCAGGTCTCCGCCGCCGCTCACGCGCCTTTCCTCAGCGCTGCCTCTCACGAGATGTTCAATCTCGAGAGCTTCACCGAGCTCGATGCGCCCCGCGACATGGCCAAGATCTTCGATACCACCGAGTACGCCAAGTGGAAGCAGTTCCGCGAGAGCGAGGACTCCCGCTACGTGGCGCTCACCGCTCCCCGCATGTTGCTGCGTGAGCCGTACGGCGCCGAGACCGTGCCCGTCGAGTCCTTCAATTACGAGGAGGGCGTCCACGGCGCCGAGCACGGTAGCTACCTGTGGGGCAACGCGGCCTACGCGCTGGGTGCGCGGGTCACCAATGCGTTCTCAGCTTATGGCTGGTGCGCCACCATCCGCGGCGTCGAGAGCGGCGGCCTCGTCGAAGGCCTGCCGGTTCACAATTTCCGTACCGACTCGGGCGATGTCGCCATGAAGTGCCCGACCGAGACGCCGATTACCGACCGACGCGAGAAGGAGCTGGCCGATCTCGGCTTCGCGCCCCTCGTGCACTGCAAGGGCACCGCCGACGCCGCTTTCTTCAGCGTACAGTCGGCCCAGAAACCCAAGAAGTACCAGTCGAACGCGGCCACGGCCAACGCACGCATCTCGGCCCAGCTGCCTTACATCTTCGCCGTCTCTCGCTTCGCGCATTACCTCAAGTCGATGATGCGCGACAAGATCGGCGGCTACATGGCCAAGAGCCAGGTGCAATCGTTCCTCAACAACTGGATTGCCAACTACGTCGTCGCCAACCCTGACGCGCCCATGTCCGTCAAGGCGACTCGCCCGCTCGCCGAGGCTCGCATCGACGTAGAAGAGATACCCGGCAAGCCCGGGGCTTATCATGCTGTCGCGTTCCTGCGGCCTCATTTCCAGCTCGAGGAATTGAGCGTCGCCATGCGACTGGTGGCCGAATTGCCCGCGCCCGCTAAGTAGTGGCGATTATCCAGTGACCCCTGCCCTAGGAGGCCCCAATGGCATTTGACGCATTTCTCAGTATCGAAGGTGTCGACAGTCAGTCGACGCGGAAGGGTTTCGAGAGCGAAATCGAAATCACTTCCTTCAATTTTGCCGTCAACAACCCGACCAGCGTCATGTACGGCGGAGGCTCCGGTTCCGGGAAGGCCAGCCTGTCGAGCTTCAACATCACCAAGAAGACCGACATGTCGAGCCCGCAGCTCTTCCAGGCCTGCTGCCTCGGCAAGCACTTCCCCAACGCCAAGGTGACGCTGCACAAGGCCGCCGGTGACGAAGCGATCGACTACATGTTGCTCGAGTTTGAGGACGTGTTCGTCAACGACCTGCATTGGGCAGGTTCCAGTGGCGTCGGCGACGATGTCCCCGAGGAAGCCCTTTCGTTCACCTTCGGGAAGGTTTCGATGACCTACAACACCCAGAAGGCCGACGGCTCCAAGGACAAGGCTATCGTAGCCACCTACAGCCCGAAGACGGGCACCGCCGACTGACGCGGCCGGGAATTCCTGCGTGAAAGCCCTCGAGCTGTACCACGCGGGAAAGCTCGACGAAGCCATCGAGTCGCTGAGCGCCGAACTGCGGAGCAATCCCACCGACGCTCAGCGACGAACTTTCCTGTTCGAGCTGCTGGGCTTCGCCGGCGAGCTTGACCGCGCGGAGAAGCAGCTGGCTGTGGTCGCCCAGGCGAGCCCCGAGGCCGGGATGGGGGCGCTCATGTACCATAGCGCCCTCCATGCCGAGAGAACTCGACTCCAGATGTTCTCGGACGGGGAATATCCCCCGGGTGACGCGCCACGCCCGCCTTCAGGGACGCTGAACGGCGAGCCCTTCCAGGCGATCCTCGACGGAGATCCTCGCATCGGTGCCCGGTTGGAAGTCTTCGCCGCCGGGCAGTACATGTGGATACCCTTCGAGCACATCGCGTCGGTCCGGATGTCCGCTCCCAGTCGATTGCGCGACCTGCTTTGGGCGCCGGCCACCGTCCGCACGGGACCCGGCTTTCAGGGCATCGAGTTGGACGAGGTGCTCATACCCGTGCTGGCACCGCATAGCGGGCAGCACTCCGATGACGCCGTGCGGCTGGGCCGTGTCACCGAATGGCAGGAACTCGAGGGAGGTGACCAGGCGCCGATCGGACAGAAGCTCTTCCTCGTCGACGATGAGCAGTTCCCGCTCTTGGAGATACGTGAGCTGGACATCGATCAGTCCTCCGAGGCTACTGGCTGAACGAAATCGACATGCCGCTACGCGACGATCTGCTGACCCCGATCGCTGGTGCGAATCCGGGAGGGATGGACCTGCTCGAGGATCCCGTCTACCTCGAGCTCAAGGAGGCGCGCCGTCAGGATGACGCCCTGCCACAGGGCGATTGGGAACACAAACGGAAGACGGCGGACTATCCGCTCGTTATCAAACTGGCCGGCGACACACTGGCCTCCAAGTCGAAAGACCTCTGGGTCGCCGCTTGGCTTACCGAAGCTTTGCTGCGTCGCGAGGGGTTCGCGGGTCTTCGCGAAGCGCTCGCCCTGTTGCAGGCTCTGCTGCAGAATTTCTGGGACCACCTCTACCCGGAACTGGAGGACGGCGACGCCGAGCTGAGGGCCGCTCCGCTCTCCTGGGTCGGCATCTACCTCGAGACGCCGGCGAAGCAGGTACCCCTCAACAAGGCTGGTCACGGTTACTTCCAGTACCAGGCCGCTCAGGCGATGGGCTACGAGGCGGAGACAGAAGGCGATTCGGGCCGAGAGGAAGCGCGCAGGGAGGCCATCAAAGAAGGCAAGCCGACGCCGGAAGAATTCGATCACGCCTTCGAGGGTACGCCGAAGCCGTTCTACAAGGAACTCATCGCCCAACTCGCCGCATGCATCGAGCTGGCGGATGCCCTCGATGCGTTCGGCGACCAGAGGTTCGGAGAGTTCGCGCCCAACTACCGCTCACTCCAGAAGGCTCTCATGGATGTCCAGGATGTCGCCCAGGAGCTGCTGGCGAAAAAGCTCGAGGCCGAGCCCGACCCGCCGGAGCCCGAGCCCGCTTTCGACGACGCGAGCGCCGCCGCCGGTGGTCCGAAGACCGTCCTCATCGAGCCCAGCGACGCCACCGACGCGGCGGTGCGCATCGCCGCGGCCGCCCACTTCCTGCAAACGCTGGAGCCGGCTAATCCCGCGTCGTACCTCTTGCTACGCGGGTTCCGTTGGGGCGAGTTGCGCGCCGGCGGCAGCGACCTCGATCCCAGGCTCCTCTCGGCGCCGCCGACCCGGATGCGCACGCATCTCAAGGGCCTGCTCCTCGACGAGAAATGGGATCAGCTTCTCGCCGAGGGCGAAAAAGTCATGGCAACGCCTCACGGCCGCGGCTGGCTCGATCTCCAACGCTACGTGCTCACCGCCTGCTTCAAGCTCGGTAACGAGTACGATCACGTCGCCGCCTCCATCGTCGGCGCGCTCTCCGCGCTGCTCCGCGACCTGCCGCAGCTGCCGGACCTCACCCTGATGGACGACACGCCAACTGCGAACGTCGAGACTCGGACCTGGCTGCGTGACTCCGGAATTCTCGATGAAGCGGCCGCCGCGGCGGCTCCCTCGGCCCCTGCCGCCGGTGACGATGAGCGCCGGCCCGGCAGGTCGGCCACCGATCGCGCTATGGTCGAGGTTCGCGCCGGCCGGCCCGAGAAGGGGATCGAGATCCTGATGACCGAGGTCGAGCGCGAGAAGAGCGAGCGCGCAAAATTCCTTCGCCGGGCCGAGATCGCAGGCATCATGGTCGATTCCGGGCACGAGCCCGTCGCCATGCCCATCCTGGAGGAGATGACCAAGAAGATCGATGCCCACAACCTGGAGAACTGGGAGGAGGGCGCGGTCGTTGCCCGGCCTCTCGGCTTGCTCTTTCGTTGCATGGCCGCGCTCGGCGGGTCCGAGAGCACCAGGGAAGATCTCAAGCAGCGGATCAGCCTCCTCGATCCCCTGCAGGCCATCGGCTTGCCGGGTCAGGCGACGAACCCGGCGCCGGGAGGTGCCGGCGCCGATGACTCCTCCGTGCAGGTCATCGATCTCTCTGCCGACGATTCGATGAGCGATGGCTAAGAGGGAGGCTGAACGGACCGTACAGCAGTCGCTGCTCGACCGCCTGATCGACAAGGAGCCGGAGAGTTCCGCCGACAAGCAGGTGACCTGGGCGCAGTCCGTCATCCAGTTGAAGAACGCCGTTCGTCGTGACCTCGAGTGGCTGCTCAACACGCGACGCATCGTGCACACGGCGCCCGAGTCGTTCGCCGAGCTCGGCCATTCGCTCTATCACTACGGCCTCCCGGACGTCACCTCCTTGAGCGCCGATGCGCCGGACACGGAAAAAAAGCTGATGCGGCAGCTCGAAGAGGCCGTCGAGCTTTTCGAGCCGCGCCTGACCAACGTTCGCGTCAGCGCCGTCAAATTGGAAGACAAGGACGCTCGCCAGATCCGGTTTCTGATCGAGGCTCTGCTAGACATGGAGCCCAACCCGGAGCAGGTGATGTTCGATACCGTTCTCGAGATCTCGAGCGGGAAGTTCGCGATCAAGTGAGTGCGAAATGCGTGACGATCTACTCTACTACTACGAGCGCGAGCTCGCTTTCATTCGACGGCTGGGAGCGGAGTTCGCCGAGAAGTACCCCAAGATCGCCTCGCGCCTGCAGCTCGAGGCCAACAAGTGCGACGACCCTCATGTCGAACGCCTTCTCGAGGGCTTCGCTTTCCTCGCCGCACGCATCCACCTCAAGCTCGATGACGATTTCTCGGAGGTAACCGAGGCCCTCCTCAGCATCATCTACCCGAACTACATCCGGCCCATTCCCTCCATGTCCCTCGTGGAGTTTCAGCTGGATCCCGAACAGGGCAAGCTCACCAGCGGTCTCCACATCCCCCGCGGTGCGGAGGTCTACTCCAAGCCCGCCGCCGGCGAGCGTTGCCGGTTTCGTACTTGCTACGATACCACGCTCTGGCCGCTGACCGTGACCTCGGCTCAGTGGAGAAGCCCGGACCAGCTCAAGCCGGCCATCAAGGCCAGCGACGCCGTGGCGGCGCTCCGCCTCGAGCTCGAGTGCCTGCCCGACGTGTTGTTCGAGGACCTCGATCTCAGCACGCTCCGCATCCACCTCAACGGTGAGGCCGCGCTCGTCTCCACCATTTACGAGCTGCTCTGCAACAGTTGCACGCGCATCCTCGTCCGCGACCCGGCCCGCCCGAAGAAGGCGCCCATCGAACTGCCCGCATCGGCCATCGCACCGGTAGGCTTCGGCGAGGACGACGGAATCTTGCCGTTTCCCAAGCGCTCTTTCCTCGGCTACCGGCTGCTGCAGGAGTATTTCACACTACCGCAGAAGTTCCTGTTTCTCGACCTCTCGGTCTTCGATGCCGTACGGGCGGAGGGCTACGGATCGAGCGCCGAGATCATCTTCCTCGTAGCACCCTTCGAACGCAGCGATCGGCGCGAGATGCTGGCGGCGGGAGTCGACGCGAAAGTCATCCGCCTCGGCTGCTCGCCCATCGTCAACCTGTTCCAGCAGGAGTCCGACCCGGTACTCCTCACCCAGCGTTCGTACGAGTACCCGGTCGTGCCGGACGCCCGCCGGCGGCTCACCGGCGTCTTCTCCGTCGACCAGGTCGTTGGCGTCGAGCCCGGTGCCGCGGAGCCTCCGCGCTTCGAGCCCTTCTACTCCTTCCGGCACGGCGGCAACGGAGCCAGCAACCGCATGTTTTGGTTCGCCAAGCGGCGGCCGGGCGGCTGGCGCGCCGATGAAGGAACCGACGTGTTCCTCTCTTTTGTCGACCTATCCGGCCGGCCGGTGCAGCCCGACCTCGATTGTGTGACCTCGAAGCTCACCTGTTACAACGGCAACCTCCCCAGCCGCCTGCCGTTCGGCGACGAAGGCGGTGACTGGCAGATGCAGGGCGGTGGACCGGTGCAGAAGATCATCACGCTGGTCAGACCGACCACAGTCGTTGAGCCGCCGCTCGGGAAGTCACAGCTCTGGAGGCTCATCTCGCAGCTCTCGCTCAACTACCTGTCGCTCGTCGAGGGCGGGACCGACGCGCTGCGCG
>JBDHAL010000034.1:0-19218 GCA_039588075.1 Gemmatimonadota bacterium
TCCTCGAAGTCAGCGACGAGGGCCAGGTCATCCTCTCCGAGACGCTCCACTTTGGACCGGGCGAGGACTCCCTACGAGCGACCGTCACCGAGCTACCGACCGAGCTTCTGCCGCCCAACCCGCTGACCTTAAGCGCGCGGTTGGAAGGCTCGACGGCCTCCGATTCGTCGGACCTGGTGATCGCGCTATTTGCCGATTGGGTGGCCATCGACTATGAAGAAACGATGCGCTACCTGCAGTACGCGGGTGCGCCGGAAGAGCTGGACAGTCTGCGGAACGCTCCAACCCGGGAACGGGCACGGCGGTTGCAGACGTTCTGGGACAAGAGGGACCCGGATCCTGAGACGCCGGAGAACGAGTTTTTCGAGCGGTATTTTCGAAGGATCCAGGACGCCAACGACCGGTTCAGCAACGCGGTCACGGCAGGATGGCTCACAGACCGAGGTGCGGTGTATATAGCGTTGGGCCCGCCCGACGAGGTCATCCGCCACCTCGACGTCCAAACACAGGGGCCAGGACAGACCCAGGTCTGGGTCTACAACGAGTCACTCGGTTTCGAAGTGCGCCTGGTGTTCGTCGACTTGACCGGAGACGGCGGATTCAGCCTCACCGTCGATGCGAGACGCGACTTCATTGAAGCGCTCCAGACCCTCTATTCCTGACCGCCGCCCACAACAATGAAGAAGTAATGCGGCGTTCCAGACTCTACGTTGCCAGCCTGCTGATCATAGGCGCCCCGGCTTCAGTCGGGCCGGGCGTCATCAAGCACGATGACCCGCTGGCCGAGGTCGCCGCGGCGCTGGATCAGGGCCGCCACTGGTACGCCACACGCCTGCTCAGCCAGCTAGACGGCATTGCCCTCAACAGCCAGGAGGCGACCCTGCTCGCCGCGCGCGCCGATGCCGGGCGCGGAGCCTGGGACGCCGTTGTGGAAGGCCTTCAGGGTGCGGCGTGGCTCGACTCGACCGGATCGGGAGAGGGCCGGGCCCTGCTGGCCCGGGGTCGCCTGGAGACCGGCGATCTGGAGGGCGCAGCGACGGACTACGAGACCTTCCTAGAGTATTCCATGGAGCGGGAGCCCCGGGCGCTGGCAGAGATCGGACTCGCCCGTGCCCAAGATGGTCTGGGTCGAGGGACGGAGGCCGCGGCGGCCTACGGGCGCGCCGCCGAGGCGGTTCCGGAGTTCGAGCCCTGGTCCGCGATCCGGGCGGCGGAGAGCCTGGCGCCCTACGGAGACACGGCGGCCGTTAGCGATTTGCTGGACCGGGCCGCCGCCGTTCCCTACTACAGGCGAACGCTGGTCGAATTCGAGGCGCTGGAGAACGCGGGAGATCACCAGGCCGCGGTTCGACTGCTCCTCCGTGCGGCCGACTCTCCGGCCAGCGGGGATCGATCCGCGGATTTGCGCACGCGAGCCGCGCGCATCCTCCTGGAGGACGGTGACACCTCGGCCGCTCGTGGCCCGTTACTGACGGTGGTTCGCTCGAATCCCTCCGACGCCCGTGACGCGGCGGTATTGCTCGCGGACCTGCCGGACCTGCTCACCACGGACCACCAGAGACTGGCGACGGCCTTCGAGAGATCGAATTCGCCGGGCAGAGCGGCACAGCAGTATCAGTTCTACATGGACGCCCAACGCCTATCGACGGCCGAGCGACAGAGGCTTCAGCTGAAGGTCGGCGAGCTTCTGTACCGGGCCGGCTCCTACTACGCGTCCGTGGAAGCGCTCGAGGCCCTCGTCGCTTCCGAGCCGGAGTCGTCGATCAAGGCTCGCGCCGAGTACTATACGGCCCGTGCCACCTATCGCCGCGGCTGGCACCGCGAGGGCCGTGCGCGCCTGAGGGAGGTTGCCGACCGGTACCCGGGCACCGCCTGGGCTATCCGGTCGCTCTCGCTGCTCGGTGACCTCTACGAAAGCGCCGGCAACGCGGCTCGCGCCCGCGCCATCTATGAGGAACTCGCGGATCGCTACTCCACGGCCTCAGTGGCCCGCACCGCGCGCTTCCGGCTCGGCATCCTCGCTTTCCTGGATGGTGATTACTCCGGCGCCCGCGAGCACTTCGATCGGCTGCGCCGCTCGGGACGCCGCGACGATCTGCACATCAGGGCCACCTACTGGGCCGCCCGGGCCCGCCTGGCCGATGTCGATTCCAACTCGACGGGCTCGGCAGAGAGCCTCTTCCGCGACGTGCAGGCCCGCGACCCCTTCGGTTACTACGGCCTGCTCGCCGCCGAACGCGTCGGGATCGATCCGTGGGCCACCCTGCGCGAAGGCCCCGAACCGGCCCCCATCGACCCGGAAACGACCCGCAGGTTCGAGCTCATCGTTCTGTTGAATCGCGCCGGGCTGGACGAGGAAGCTAAGACCGTCTTCGAGTCGATCATGCGCTCGCAGCCGCAGAAACCCAATGAGCTGCTCGGCCTGTCGCTGGCCCTCACCGAAAACGGCTTCGGCCAGGAGGGCGTTCGCGTCGGCTGGCGCGTTCACTCCAAGCTGCGCGGACTCTGGAGCACCAACGTGCTCCGAGCCATCTACCCCCTCGCTTTCGAGGAGATCATCCTGGCCGAATCGCAGTCGCGCGAGCTCGAACCGTACCTGCTCGCCGCGATCGCCCGCCAGGAATCCGCCTTCTCCCCTCACGTCGTTTCACGCGCCGGCGCGCGAGGCCTGCTCCAAATCATGCCCGCCACCGGGCGCTGGTGGGCCAACCACATGGGCGTCCACGACTACAGCACCGACCTGTTGTTTCACCCGGAGATCAACGTCCACCTGGGTGCCGCATACTTCGCCGACCTCTCGCGCCGCTACGGCGAGCTGCAAATCTCCCTCGTGGCCTACAATGCCGGACCGACCCGGGCCCGCCGCTGGCGCGAGCGACCGGAGTACCGGACCGACCCGGAACTGTTTACCGAGCGCATCCCGTTCTCGGAGACTCGGGGCTATGTCAGAGGCGTACAGAGGCAGCTTCGCATCTACCGAGAGCTTCACCGCGACGCGCTGGAACGCACCGTCCCAGCGGATTGAGATGATTCGGACCCCCCGATGCAGGTGCGTTGACAGCGTGTTTTTCGCCCAATATCATGGGCATGTCTTCACAGACATTGTTTTCACCCACGCAGGAGGTAGTTATCAATGGCCAGAGGGCGAGTGAAATGGTTTAACGACGCCAAGGGTTATGGTTTCATTGAGCAACCAGAAGGTGGAGAAGACATATTCGTCCACTTCACAGCGATCACTGCGGAGGGGTTCAAAACGCTCTCTGAAGGTCAGGAAGTCGAGTTCGAGATCAAACAAGGCGACAAGGGGCTACAGGCGTCCAACGTGAGCCGAGTCTAGCCCCTGCTGTAGATTTCGAACGGCTCTCCATCGGCCGAAAGGCTCGCCCGGACTTGGCCAGTCCGGGCGAGCCTTTTTTGCTCTAGGCGCGACTCTCCGGATTGGGCATATTCCGAGCGATGGCAGAGGCTACCGATAAACGGGTGTTTCTGGTAGACGGCCACGCCCTCGTCTACCGGGCTTTCTACGCGATGATCAGCCGCCCGCTGCGCACGTCACGCGGCGAAAACACATCTGCGCCCTGGGGCATCGCCCAGTTCATCCGCAAGGTCCAGGCAGACCAGGAGCCCGACTACCTGGGCTTCGTTTTCGACGCCGGGGGAGAAGACACCTTCCGGCACGAGATTTACGAGAACTACAAGGCCACCCGGGAGAAGCTGGACGAGACGCTGCAACAAGACTTCGACACGGCCATGGGCCGCATTCGTGAGATACTGTCGGGTTTCAACATCCCTGTCATCGAGTTGCCAGGGTACGAGGCGGACGACGTCATCGGCACGCTCGCCCGGCAGGTAGCCGAGCAAGGATTGCAGGCGGTGATCGTATCCGGTGACAAGGATTTCTACCAGCTGATCGACGACGGTGTCGCACTGCTGAACCCGGGTCGCGGCGGCCCTGCCGCGGTGGAGGAGCAGCTGGTAGACCGGTCCAACGCGGCGGAGCGATTGGGCGTGCCGCCGGAGCGCGTGATCGACTACCTGGCGCTGGTAGGCGACTCATCGGACAACATCCCCGGCGTACGCGGGATCGGGCCAAAGACCGCGGTGCAGCTGATCGAACGTTTTGGGTCGCTGGAAGATATCCTGGCCCATGTGGATGACGTGGCGCAGAAGCGGCCGCGCGAGGCGCTCAAGAAGCACGTGGAAGACGCACACCTGTCCAAGAACCTGGTCACCATACGGACCGACCTCCCCATCGAGCTGGACCTCGAGCAACTGAGGGCTGGCGAGCCGGACCGCGAGAGCCTGCGAGAGCTTTTCCTCGAGCTGGAGTTCCACTCACTGGTTCGTGACTTCGCACCTTCTCAAGAGCGCCCGGCTCCTCGGATCGAGCAGAAGACCGGCTACGAGCTGATCACCGACCTGGATGGTGTGGCGAGAGTCGTATCGGACGCGCGACGGGTCGGTCAGATGGCGATCGAGGTGCGAATCGACGGAACCGGTGAGGCCGGCCTAATCGGACTCGCTATCGCCGTGGAGGCGGACCACGCCTTCTACCTGCCCTTTGCCCACGTCGCAGCTGAGAGGTCGGGCGAGCTCGCGCTGAGCGACGATATTCTCGACGAGCCGGCCAACCTGCCGGACACCGCTTCGGACCCGATGCGGCCACTCGCCGATCTCCTGGCCGACGAGGCGATCGAAGTGATGGGCCACGACCTGAAGCGAAACCTGCTGGCGCTGGAGGCGGCGGCCCTCGAGCTACGCGGTCCGATGAAGGACGTGATGATCGCCTCCTACTGCCTCGACCCGGGCCGCCGGCAACACGACATCGAGACGCTGGCGCTCGAAGAGTTCGGGCGAAGGATCACGACTTACGAGGAGCTGTGCGGAAAGGGCAAATCGAAGATTCGTTTCGCCGAGGTCGATCTCGACCGAGCAACGCGCTTCGCCGGCGAGCGGGCCGACCTCGTCCTACAGATCGCGCAACGCCTGTCACGGCAGATCGACGACTACGGTCTGGAGCGCCTGTTCGACGAAATCGAGATGCCGCTAATGCCCGTGCTGGCCGACATGGAAAGAGCGGGCGTGGCGATCGACCCGGATTTCTTCGACTCGATGAGTCAGCGGCTGGACGGCGAGCTGAAACTGGTCGAGGAAGACATCTACAAGCAGGCGGGTCGAGAGCTGAACATCAACTCTCCGATACAGCTGCGTGAAGTTCTGTTCGACCAGATGGGTCTTCCGGTCAAGAAGCGGACGAAGACGGGCCCGTCTACCGATGCCGAAGTGCTCGAAGAGCTGGCGGCCGAAGGCCACCAGTTGCCGCGCCTGATCATCGAGTTCCGAGAGCTAGCGAAACTGAAATCGACCTATGTGGACGCGCTTCCCGCGCTGGCCGACGATGCAGATCGAATCCACACCTCGTTTAACCAGGCCGTGACATCGACCGGCCGCCTCTCGAGCTCGGATCCTAATCTGCAGAACATACCCATCCGAACTCCGCTGGGCGCGGAGATTCGCAAGGGTTTCGTGCCGGCCGAAGGGATGCGGTTTCTGGGAGCCGACTATTCGCAAATCGAGTTGCGGATCCTGGCGCACTTGTCAGGCGATCCGGCATTCGTAGAGGCTTTCAGCAAGGGTCGGGATGTACACCGCGAGACCGCGGCGCTGATCTTCGGCACGCAGGTGGACGCGGTATCGCCGGCGATGCGGGGGCAGGCGAAGACGGTGAACTTCGCGACGATTTACGGGCAGGGTCCGGTGGCGCTGGCGCGGCAGCTGGGCACCAGCATCGGCGCGGCCAGGCAATTCATCGACAACTACTTCAAGCGCTTCCCGGCGATACGCGAGTACCTCGCGCGACAGGTCGCCGTCGCCCGCGATGAAGGCTACGTGGAGACGCTGTTCGGACGCCGGCGCTACATACCGGAATTGAGCTCGAAGAACCCCAACATCCGCGGGTTCGGCGAGCGTGTCGCAACCAACTCACCGATCCAGGGGACGGCCGCAGACCTCATAAAGCTGGCGATGATCAACATCCACCGAGAGCTTCAGCAGCGAAGAGACGATGCGCGAATGATCTTGCAGGTGCACGACGAGCTGCTGTTCGAGGTTCGCCCGGCGGCGCTGGACGCAGTGAAGGTGCTTGTGAAATCAGAGATGGAAGGCGCGCTCTCGCTGGATGTTCCGATAGCGGTGGACATCGGTGTTGGTGGGAATTGGTACGAGACCAAAGCCTAGGAAAAGGATTCGACATCGGACAGCGGTCAGCCGGGGCTCGACGGCGGGCGGAGGAGGCAACTATCGACGCGCGACGGCCGACGCCCGTGTCCGACCGATGTGGGACATAGGACGTAGGACGTCGATAGCCGCCTCTTTCGCCGGCAGTCGAGCCCCGGCTGACCGCTGTCCGATGTCGAATCATTTTCTAAGGTTATAGCCATCCCCAAAACTCAGACCTCACCCGAAACACGAGCTCCCAGATTCCCCTGTTCGTCAGGCCGCGTGCCAGGTCGAGCTGGAAGATGTCGTAGAATACACCCACGGTGGCTCCCGCACCCACGAGCACACCGGGCGTCGCGCCCGCCTGGGTGCCCACTTCGTTCCAAACGGCAACCGCGCTTTCGGCGCCGCTTCCTTCGATCGCCGTCCAGCCGACATCGGCAAAGAGCGCGAACGAAAGCATGGGATGCTTGATCGCGCGGCTGAGCTCGAGGCTGCCCGCCGCGTACGCGTTGCCGACGAATTCGTGAAACGAGAAACCTCGAACCGTGCCCCGGCCGCCGGCCGGAAAGAGCCGCTGGGCCGGAACGCCGCCACCGGCCACACCGCCGACGGCGCCGGCGAGACGCACGCCGACGCCTGCTTTGGGTTGCGGCCACAACTGCTCGGCGCGTAGAGCCACGGACACATAGTCGAAATCGCCGGCGACGGAGGCCGCAGCCCCTTCTATCCGGCCTTCCCAATTCGCTCCACCAACGGTTTCCACGGCCACGACCCGCGGCCGCCTAAGCCCCAACGCCACGTACACGACCTCGCCGTCATTCAGCGCGCGGACCGGCCTGTAGTCGCGCCCAATGACCTGGTCCGCTTCCAACGCGGCCGGCTTCCAGGCCTCCCAAGCGACCGCTAACCTGGCTCGCGATTCGCCCACGGGGTGTGTGAACGTCAACGCACCGCCGTTCCGCCAATACGGCTCGCGATAGTCGTCACCATCCGCGGCCGCCGCCAGCGTCGCTACCGCCCCCGAGCTCGGTTTCCATACCGACACTTCGCCTACCCGGTCGAGATAGCCAACGAGCTCGACCCCCAGTTGACCCGGGCGCGCGAGCTTGACCGTTGCTTCCAGCTCCCAGCGGTCGGCCCCAATCGCGTAACCGCCCAGTAGCTCCAGCCTGACGCCGTTCTGGAAGCCCTGGCTCAGGCCGGGACCCAAGTAGAGGCCCTCCGCCCGGCGAAAACGCAGGACCGACGAAACACCGGGAACTGCCAGCTGCATCTCCTGCGCTCGCTGTAGGTACGACTCGGTGACGATCCGCGCCGCTTCTTCACGAATCGCCTCCATCGAGGGCGGCGCGGTAGCCACGGCCGGGTCCAGGGCGTCATAAAGCCCCTCGTCGAACTCGTATCGCTCACGCAGCCGCCTGGTGACCGTGGCGATCGACGGTCCTGTGAATTGGGACAAGGGCAAGTCGAGATTGAACTCGTAGTCGCTGATCTTGAATTCACCGCGAATGATGCTTCCGGCCGGGAATTTCAGCACGGTGAATTCGCGCCGCAGCTCGATGCCCTGGCGATAGGGAAGCCAGTAGCGGCCGCCCCACATCGCGTTCTCCAGGTGAACGCTGATGTAATCCACGGAATCATCGATATAGGCAGACGCCGTGAAGGTGAACTCCATCCTCACGATGTCCGCCGATGCACGGTCCAGGTAAATCGAGCCCACCACAGCAGGGTCGTCGGGGTCGCGTGGCCGCATCTCGACCTTGTACACCCGCACCTCGCTTGCCGGCAGCATCAGAGTCAGCGAATCGGTCAAGCGATAATCGTAGAAATCGAGCGCACCGGACGCGGCCGGGTGCATCACGTCCTTGACCTCAGAGCCCTCGCCCAAGTGGATGAGGTCCCCGTAGTTGTCCATCACTACAGTCAGGTGGTCGAGATGGTACCTGATGTTCGTGGGAAGAAACTCCTGTTCGCGCCGGCCAATGATGAGCTGGAACGTGCGGTCGGGCTTTCGCCACGCGAGTTGCAGAGCCAGCTGATCGGCCTTGATCAGGTGACGCTCCGTGTCGCGGCCCATGTCGTAGAGGAAATAGATGTGACCCCGGGCGTTGGCCCGGTAGTCGATCAGCTCGCCGTCCGCCGTCCAGCTCGACCGCCGATCGATGGCTCGACCGACCAGCTCTCGCACCCGCGGCGCGTTCCAATCGCCTTCGCCGGGCGGGCCTGCGATGGATCGCGTGTCGGGAGCGAATTGCGGCGCCGGGCGCGCGCCGGCTACGGACGCGAGTGCGACGGCGAGCGTCAGGAAAAGGAGCGCGGCTGTGGCCGGCCGAGTCAGCGAGTCGCGGCGGCGACCGCTTGATCGTTCAGAATCCAATCGTAGCTCAGGAACTCGACGCTATAGTCCCCACCCTCGAGGAAGGCGACAGTTCGATCGGGAAGGTAGCGGGAAACGAAGGTCAACACGCCATTCAGCTTGTCGTCTCCGCGGTAGCCGATGTCGCCGGCGAACTGCCGGAAGTCGTCCCCGAACCAATCGAATATCTTTGACATCTCCACGCGACGATCATCGATCGCGAACCTGTTGAGTCGCGGATCGTTGAGAAACTGCCAGCCCTGGTCGTCGAGCTGCTCGTCCAGCCGGGCGCCGCTATAGGCTTCCTCGCGCAGCGGCGGGCAACTGGCGGCGGCACAAACCAACGCGAAGTGTACGCGCGGCTCGTTGTACTTGGCCCTCAGGTTGGCGTGCTCGATGTCGTCAAGCGTCATTTCTTGGCCCGCCACTTTGTGAACGATGCCGTCGAACACGCCATCGATGTGGCGTACCGAGTTATCGGGGAATGAGAACTTCTTTGGGGAGATCAGTTTCTGGAAGAAGCTGCCCGGCTTTATCGGATAGTTGTCGATGACCGTCAACAGCACGTACGCATTGTACGCGTTGATCAAGTATGCGATTTGATCCGGCGGCGACCAGCCGGAGAAATCTTCCGCCGTGACAGCGGCTACCTGAATAGTGTAGCGGTCGAGCACAGAGCGCCCGGCTTTGAGTGCCGCGTAGTCGACCCGGCTGTCCTGCACGAAGAGTGCGAGTACCGAATCGAAAGTCGCGTGGTCGAAGCTCTGCCCGGCAAGCTGACCGGGAGCGGCCAGGCTAATTAGCGCGCAGGCCGTGAGTACGACAGGGGACTTCATCTTCTTCATTCCTCTACAAAAGATAGCAGCCAGCTCGCATGTGCGACGCCACAAAGTACAAACCTCGCAGGATCCTACCAGTTCCCGCAATCAGGCCCCGGAATGGCCGCCGCTGACTGTCTCGAGCCGAGAGGCCAGCTCCGGCCAGTCGAGGCCGGTGAACGCGCCGTCCCGGTAGAGCGTCCGCCCCGCGACGACGGTCAGCACGACGTCGGCGCCACGCGCCGAATGGAAGAGCGCCGTCAGCGGATCCGCGACGGGCGTCGTGTGCGGTTCGCCCAATCGTACCGCGACGAGGTCCGCTTCCTTGCCGGGTTCCAGTGAGCCGATCCTATCGTCCAGTCCGAGAGCACGAGCGCCGTCGAGCGTCGCCAGGCGGAGCAGCCGATCGGCGGGCAAGGCCCTCGGCGCCCGCAGAAGCCCCCGTTGGATCAGGTCGGCGAAGCGTGCCTCTTCGATGACGTCGACTCGATCGTTGCTGGCGACGGAGTCGCTACCCAGCCCAACCGGGATTCCGGCTTCCAGCAAATCGCCCAGGGGCGCTACTCCGTGGCCGAGCCTGGCGTTGGAAATCGGACAGTGCGCGACCGACGCGCCGGAACTCGCGATTCGCGCCAGGTCACCGCCGGCCACCCGAACGCAATGCACGAGCAGCGGACGCGTCTGCAGAATGCCCGTCTCGGCGATCCAGGCGATCGGCGTCGACCCCGACGCTGTCACCTTTATCCCTCTGGCTCGCAGCCGGTCCGCGAAGGGGCCGCGGCCATCACGCACAAAGGACTCTTCGGCCTCGGACTCTGCGGTATGGATACAGACGGGAAGCGACTCGGAGACGGCGTAGTCGGCCAGCAGTCGCAACAGGTGGCGCGAGACCGTGTACGGCGCATGCGGCGAGATTCCGACATCGACGCGCTCGCTCTGGAGGCGGCGCATCGTTTCGATCTTGCGACCCAACTCCTCGAGGGTCTGCTCAGCTTGATCGGGCGATGGACCAAACACCTCACGGTAGACGCGCCCCCGCAAACCGACCTCGACCATCGCCTCGAGCAGGTAGCCGGCATCGTCGGGCGCGGCCAGGCAGGTAACGCCCGCGGCGATAACCTCAGCTACGCCCAACCAGGTGGAGACCCGCGTCTGCTCCGGGGACATGACCCGGTACTTCAGCTCTGTGATGCGCTCGATCCAGTCGGGAAAGGCGAGGCCGTCGAGGGCGCCGCGCAATGCGGTTAGCTCCGGATGCCCATGGAGGTTGACGAGGCCGGGCAAGATAACGGCATCACCCAAATCGATGACCTCGGCACCCGCTGCCGTCACGACCTCCGCCGGACCAACAGCCTCGATGCGGCCGCCGGCGTCGACCCGGACGGCACCTGACGCGATTGGCGCCGCCGTCACCGGGGCGACCCAGGCCGCCCGGTAGAGGGTTGCCGCACCGCTCATTTCAGGTGCCTTGTCGCCGCACGGACCGCCACGTCAGTGCTACGCGCCAGCTCGAGGTCGGCGGGCCCTTCATCCAGCCGCAGCGGCCGCTCGATGCGAAGCGAGAAAATGACTTCATCCCAAGTTACCCCGCTCTCGAACGGAGCGGCGAGTTGAAAGCGATAGGTGGTACGAGAGCCAGTCGGCGCCGCCAGCCGCAGCCCGACACCGCCGCTGGCCCGAAGGCCCGAGTCGGTACCGAAAAGGGCATCGTTGGCCCACATGCCCCCCGCGTCGACGAACACCACGCTGCCAAGGTCGAACAGTGCGCCGACCTTCGCGAAGTTGGCCCGGTCCTCCAGCCGAAGCACCGCCCGCGCGCCGCCGGGATACCGGTCCGGCCCATAGCCCGCCAGACCCCACTGACCACCCAGCGTCAGCTGGAACGGCACCGTCGTCTCCCAGCCGGCGCTGAACAGAGTCGACAACTCCAGCGTGTTCCCGCGGCTCACCAGCCAGAAGTTGGACCACTGGAGGGTCGCGAAGATGTCGTTCCACTTAAGCACCTCGTAGTCACGCCGCGCCTCGCCCCTCAACCGAAGTTGCGTAAACCAATCGCGGTAAACCCGCGACCCGCCGTAGAGATCGAGCGCCGTCAGCACGTGCGAGTCGCTGGTGCCGAACCCCCGGGCTGCCAGCCCCAAGACCAGGTCGGCCGTCACGCCCAGCGCGATATCCTCTACCGCGCGCATCGTCGTCACGCCTCGCCGCTGCTGGTACTCCAGGCCCCGCACGCCTACCACCAGGTTGAGCCGCAGCGTTTCACGCTGCCGGATCACGCCGGCGACCTCAGCGCGAGCCTCCGGTTCCGAGAGACCCAGGTTCTCCGCCGCCTCCAGGTTCTCCAGATAGCCCGAGCCGTACGCCAGGTATTCGTAGGAGACGGTCAGGCCGTACGTCCCGAGTTTCGTCGCCCTGCCCCGCGCCTCCGCCGCCGCACGCACCGCTCCGCCCAACTGGAACTCCTTCTGCGCCATCGGTAGCAGCAGCTGGGGCGGGCCGTCCTCAGAGTCACCCACCACGTAGCGGAACCAGCGCTCGCTGTAGAGCGCGTCCTGAAACGCCGCCCATCGCCCTACCAGCCCGACGAACGGGTAGGCCAGCGAAAAGTCGACCGTCCAGCCCGGTGCCGTCCGGAACCCGCTCGCGGCGAGGTTCCAGCGGCTACTCATGAACTGGGGATCGAAGTAGCCCATCCCGACATCGTCTCGACCGTCCCGATCTATGTACAGCAGCTCTAACGTTTTACCTCTACCGCCTATGTTGCGTTCGGCCAGTCCGATGCCCGAGATCGCGAACCCGCCGCCGAACGCAAACCGCGGCTCCAGCCGCAGCGTCCAATCGTCACGCGTGAATACCGCCACATCAACGTCGCCGTTCGCGCGCCGCGTCGTCTGGATCTCTACCGACTCCATGAAGCGAAACTCGCGCAGCAGCCGCGCGCTCTCGCTCAACCGCAACGCATCGACGCAATCCCCTTCCTTCAACAACAACTCGCGACGGATCACGCTCTCACGCGTCTCCACATGCAACCAGTTGCCCGCATCGTAGATCGCACCCAGCAACCCACTCGCCCCCGCGTCGAACACAGGGCTCCGGTGCACACGGATGCTCGCCACCCTCCCGTTTGCGCAGCTGCTCCGCCCCTGCGCCTCCAGGTCCGTCACTGAGACCACGCAGGCCAAAAGGCCTGCTACCACCGTTAACCTCTTCACCTTTTTGGAATAGATATTGGCTCCCCGCGTTGCGGTATTGGACCGCATACCTCGAAGCTCTCGGTCCGCCGCGCTCCCGCGGACCTCTATTGGGGGAGAAAAGATGACTTCCGGGGCCTTCTCAACTAGTCTGACGAACCAAACAGATCCTCCTGGCCGGGCACGTCTTCCGGATGGCCGAGCAGACCCCGCAAGCGCTGCTCCCAGCGGCGCGCGTCCAGGTCGCCCTCGTGCAGCAACATGCGGGTCAAAACGGGGGAGAGTTCCGACAATTCGTCGAGAAGATCCGCTACGGCGCTGCGTAACTCCTCGATCCTCAGCTCGTCGCTCGACGCCGCCATCTCGCGACGGATCGATTCCTCCGATCGCGAGGCCACGATCGGCTCTTCCAGAGTCGATACGTGAACGCTTGTTCGACGCCCCGGACCTCGCTCCTCCTCGATCGGGACAAGCCCCACTATCTGGTCCGAGCGCCAATACTTGCCATACCCCAGATACACCAGCCGGTTCGGCTTGATGTCCACTTTCGCCTCCATGCAGAAGACTCTTCCTCGCAACGCTATATCTTCGGTCCCGCAACACGGCTGGTCAAGCAACCCTGCTACCAGAGGGGTTGACACATAAGAATATTCATATATAGTATTATTATAATCTTTGGCCGGGATCCTTTGCGATGACTGAATCGCGAAAAAAGCTGGATGTTTCCGCCGTTCGGACCGCTGCGGCGATGCTGAAATGCATCGGCCATCCGGTTCGCCTGCAGATCATCGACCTTCTGGATCGGACGGGGGAGCGGAACGTAACGGCGATCCAGGAGGAGTTGGGGATCGAGCAGGCGGTGGCATCGCAACACCTGAATCTGATGCAGGACAAGGGGGTTCTGATCAGCCGGCGAGACGGGGTGAACGTGTACTACCGAATCGATGACCCGAGAGTGACCGAGGTCATCTACTGCATACATGATCATTGCGACCTGTAGGGGGTGTCTCAAAACCAAAAAGACATATGGATAACTCCATCATGAGCGTCATGCCCGACGATCGGGCCGACACGCTGGTGCAGGCGGTCTCCAATTGCACCGGGGTCGAAGACCCGCGACACCCGATTCGTGCCGTTGTCGTCGACGGCGAGCAGTTCGTTTGTTGCGAGAAGCCCAACCCTTGAGGTGAATAATGAGAAGCTTGGAGCAAAAGATTCGATTCATCGCCGCATCCTTCGTGCTGATCAGCCTGGCCCTCGGCTGGTGGGTCAGCCCCTACTGGTTCCTGTTCACGGCCTTTGTGGGAGCGAACCTCTTGCAGTCCTCGATCACCAAGTGGTGCCTTATGGACGACATCCTTCGCTGGACACGGATCCATAAAGAGGCCTGAGTTTTTGGTGGAAATTCTCGAATGCTGATTCCGGGATTACGGATTGGGGGAGTTTGGAAGTCGGAAGCTACCGCGGCTATTTCCGAGCCGTATTCCGACTTCCAAACTCCCCTATTCCCGTGTTCCCGGAATCAGCATTCGAGAATCCCCCCCCCAAGGGATCCATCCGAGTTCCTGAGCCCCTTTCTTATTCCTGCCGCTCCTGCTCTGCGGGAGTAGGAGAGAAGATCCTGACCAGTGCGGTTCCGAACAAGAGGATCCCCAGGCTCAGGAGCACCGGCAGGATCGCCGGATAGCGAGGTCCCAGCATTCTGGTCAGCAGGACGTCGCCCTGCCCCAGAATCGCCCTCAGCATCGCGCCGTTCCCGATCGCCCCGAACACCGCAGTCGTTCCACCCACTACGACCGCCGCCAAGGCAACCCGAGGCGTGACCCTCGCGCGGCCCCGCAGGAAGCTGGCAAGGGTGGGAAACACGACGCCTCCCACGAAGACCGTGTAGCCCAGGAGGAGCGCCGAGATGATGCCGCGCTGGAAGCCGGCAATTGCCCAGGCAACCGCACCCACGCCGATCAACGCCAGCCGTGTAAGCCGGAGCTGACTTTCCCGCGAAAGGTTGCGGCGCGCACCGAACACGTTGAGCGACAGGATCGTCGAAGCCGAAATCAGAGTGGTGTCCGCCGACGACATGACCGCAGCCAGGAAGCCCGCCACGATCAGGCCCGCGAGCCCCGCCGGTACCAGCTGGCTCACGGCGGTGGGCAATGCCATTTCCGCAGCGACCGCCGGAAACCTGGCACGGATGAGCATGCCCAGGCCCGCCAGCAGGAACGAGATCGGCACGACCGCCACCGCCGCACCAAGCGCCGCCTTGCGCGCCGCCGTCGCGTCCTTCGCGCATAGCACGCGCGAGTAAATGTCCGGGCCCGCCAAGTACGGAAGCCCGACGATCAACGGATAGAAGACCACCAGGTCATACCAACTGAAGCCCTCGGAGACCGGGAACCGGAAGTGCCCTGCGGGAATGCCCCCACTCGCCGACGGCCCCTGTCCCTGCGACGCGACATACGATAGGCAAACGAGAACCCCACCGAGAAACAGAGCGAACTGCCAGGAATCCGTTCTGATGACCGACAGCTGACCGCCCCAGTAGGTGTAGAGGACGAAGACGACCGCTACGATCGCCAGCGCCCAGGAGTAGTCCAGCGCAAGGATGCCGCTCATCAGGAGTGCCCCCGCGGTCATCTGAGCGGCCACGACTCCACACCAGGCTACAGCGATCACCACGGCGGCAGGTACTGCCACCCGGTTCCCGTACGCTCTCTTCAGAATGTCCGGAAGCGTAAAGACCTCGAGCGCTCTCACACGCGCGGCGAGCACGAGCCCGAACGGTAGGAGCGCGGCCGCCCCGATCAGCGACCACCAGGCGCCGGTCAGGCCCTGGGAGTAACCCAGCCCGATGATGCCGATCGTCGACGATGCCCCGAAAATCGTGGCGACCAGTGAAACGGCGACCGTACCCGCCGCGTAACGCCGGTCCGCCACCCAGTACGATTCCGGGGACTGTCGCCG
The DNA here is from genome assembly GCA_039588075.1 of Gemmatimonadota bacterium. GTDB lineage: Bacteria > Gemmatimonadota > Gemmatimonadetes > Palauibacterales > KS3-K002 > JBDHAL01. The sequence goes on from JBDHAL010000034.1 coordinate 15,549, forward strand.
CGAGCGCCAGCCGACAAAGAGCATGACGCCCAGATACGCTGCTAAAATGACCGCATCGATCACTATTGGCCCGTTTCTTCGCTCCAGTCACGGTTTTGGCTGTCAGACTACAGGGTCGGCCAGAATTGACAAAGCCCGGCCCTTCGCCCTATATAAGGCCTCTCCGATTGCCCCACCGAACTCTCTCGTGCCAGAGGCGATGTTAGTCTACACGGATAGCGTCGATTTCGCCCGTACCGTGCTCGGACGACGCCCTGATCTCCGGTCGGCGCCGGCTTCGGAGCCCCCTGAAGACCTCCGAAGCCTGATAGAAAGCGCCTACGGCGCGAAGAAGATCCACGAATCCACGGTACACGGTGGCTCGGATTGGGACTACCTGCTACTGGTGGAGGTGGCCGAGCGCTCTCACTTCGACCTTTTGATCGAGCTTAGCCGAGCGGGGGTGCGCATGCCGGACCGCGTGCTATGTCTCGCCGGCGCGGGCGAACGCTTCCACGGTTTCAAAGACCGCGCCTGGTCTGCGCCGCCGGGCAACACCTACCTCTCGGCTTACCTGAGACCGACTGGCGCGGTGGATTGTACGGCCACGAGTTTCACGGTTCTTGCAGCGGTTTCCGTCGTGGACGCGATCGACTCGACCCCCGGCCTCGAGAATAAAGCCGGCATCAAGTGGGTGAATGACATAATCATCGATGATGCAAAAGTAGGTGGCGTGCTGGCATATACACAAAGCGTGGGCGGAAGGATAGGCGGAGCAGTATTGGGGATCGGCGTCAACGTCGAAACCGAGCCCGAGATCGAGCCTACACCGTTCGTGCCTCGGGTCGGCGCTCTCAAAAGGGTGGGCTCGAGGCCCGCGGAGTGCACGCAGCGCAGCTTCTTCTCTGCACTCGCCGTCGCACTGGACACGAACTACGGCCGGCTGCTCGCCGGCGAGTACGAGGCGCTGCTAGAGCGATACCGCGAGCGTTCCTTGGTGATCGGTCGCCAGGTGACGCTCTGTGCCGATGAGCCGACTTCGGAGTTGGACGTGATCGCCCATGGCTGCGCCACTGGGATCGGCGACGGCCTGGAATTGCTGATCGATGGCTACGATCGGCCGTTCACGAAGGGAAGGCTGATTATCGGTACTGGTGATGAACTCGTGTCGAGGAAAAGGTGAGCATGGACTCGAATCAGCTTCTATTCGTCTGCCTGTCAGCTTTGCTGGCGGTATTCGTGCTGCTGACCGTTCTAGCCGTCACGATGCGGGTTCTCGTCGCCGTCTTCCCTGAGACGCTCGAGAAGCTGGAAAAAAGCGATGCGGCGCTGCTGGCCGCAGTCACGACTACTGCTGCAAGCATACATCCGGGAATGAGAGTAACCAGAGTCGAGGAGGAAGAATGATCTCCGCAACGAATCCCAAGAAGATCCGGGTAATGTTCACACCGTTCCGGGACGGGTTGCAGAGCTCGTTCGGTGGCAAAGTCCGTCTGAACGATGTCCTCCCTGCGATGCAGGCGTCCGCGGAAGCGGGGGTCAGACACTTCGAGTTCGGCGGCGGCGCACGCTACCAAGCGCCGTATTTCTACCTGGGCGAGAATCCGTTCGAAGACATGAGGAAGATGCGCGCTGCGGTCGGGCCCGACGCCGACCTGCAGATCCTGACGCGGTCAGTTTCGGGTGTGACGCTTACCACCCAATCGATCGATGCCCTGCAGCTGCAGGGTAAGCTGATGCAGGCGTCCGGCACGACATGGGATCGCAATTTCGACTTCATGAACGACACCGCCAACCTGGTCAAGACGGGGAAGCCGATCGTCGATGCCGGCATGCACCACCAGGTCTGCATCGCGCTGATGGGCCTGCCGTTCGAGTCGACCACGGTCCACACGCCGGAGTTCTACATCAATATCGGAAAGAAGCTGCTGGACAGCGACGTGCGAATCGACAGCATCTGCCTCAAGGATGCCAGCGGTACGACGGACCCGAAGACGATATACGACACGGCGGTGGGGCTGAAGAAGATCATGCCGCCCGAGATGCCGCTCTGGATGCACACCCACGACACGGCGAGCACCGCCGTCGCCTGCTACATGGCAGCGATTCATGGGGGCGCCGACGGCGCCGATCTCTCGTGCCGGCCGATGGCCAGCGGAACCGTTCAGCCCGACGCGCGCTCGTTGGCGCACGCCCTCAAGGGGACCGGTTACTCGCTGGACATCGACGTATCCAAGCTGCCCGAGATCGAGACCATGCTCCAGGAGCAATTGAAAGACTACGATTTCAATCCGACTACGACCACAGCGGACGCCCGCGTTCTCGGCTTCCCGATGCCCGGCGGCGCCATCGGGCCGAACGTGCACATGATGGTAAAGGCCGGAATTCTGGAGAAGTACGGTGAGGTTCTGGCGGAATTCCCGGTCGTCGTGGAAGCGGGCGGCGCATGGACCAGCGTTACCCCTGGCAGCCAGCAGTACTGGCTACAGGCGTTCAATAACGTGATGTACGGGCGGTGGAAGAAGATCGATCCGGGCTACGGCCGGTCGGTACTGGGCTATTTCGGAAGAACCCCGTTGCCGCCCGATCCCGAGGTCGTGAAGTTCGCGTCCGATCAACTGGAGATGCCGGTATTCGACGGTGATCCCCTCGAGGCCGCTCCCAACAACATCGAACCGGCGAAGCAGGCGCTCGAGGAGCGTGGGCTGCCGACCACCGACGAGAACATCTTCCTGGTGGTGGCCGCGATGGTACCCGGCAAGAGGATGGAACTGAACGAAGGCATCCGGCTTTTGACGGGGAACTCCAAGATCGACATACCGCTCAAGAAGAAAGTGGAAGCAGCACCCGCAGCGGCGCCCGCCGCTGCAGGCGCCTCGGCGCTGACCGGTCCAACGACGACACGCTGCACGGTCGAGGAGAACGGCACGATGCGGACGTTCGTCGTGACCCTCGAGCCGGCAACACAGGCGGCAGGCGCGTCCGCGGCGCCGGCTGCTCCGGCGAGCGGGACGCCGGTGCACTCCACGTTCGCCGGCTCCGTAGAGGTCGTCGATCTGCTGGTCAAGCAGGGTGATCAAGTAGGAGTAGGAACGGTAGTCGCCGCCGTGGAAGCGATGAAGGCGAAGCACGACATCAAGTCACCGGTCGCCGGGCAGGTAACGGCGATTCATGTGAACATCGGTGATGAGATCGACTCGTCGAAACCGATCATCACGATCGCCTAAAGGGGCGGCTGATGGAAACAGCGCTGGAGCTGATCAGGCAATCGGGGCTTGCCAATCTGAGCGTCGGCAACCTCGCGATGTTCGTCATCGCCGGCGTTCTGATCTACTTGGCCATCGCGAAGAACTACGAGCCTCTGCTCCTGATCCCCATAGGATTCGGGGCGCTGCTCGCCAATCTGCCGATGGCCGATCTCGGGTCGTACGGCGACGGGATCATCGCGCTCATCTACGATGCCGGGATCAGGACGGAGCTTCTGCCGCCGCTGATCTTCCTCGGCGTAGGCGCACTGACGGACTTTCGGCCCCTGCTGGGCCGGCCGCTCACCTTCCTGTTGGGAGCGGCCGCCCAGGCCGGCATCGTCGTCGCCGCGCTGTCGGCCGGCTACCTGTTTGACTTCACTGCACAGGAGGCCGCCTCGATCGGCATCATAGGTGGCGCCGACGGGCCGACGTCCATCTTTCTC
>JBDHAL010000035.1:0-18521 GCA_039588075.1 Gemmatimonadota bacterium
CTGCGACTGCAGCGCTTCCGCAAACTCCAGCGCTCGCTCCAGCGGCGTCGGCGGCGAAAACACTCGGGGGTGGGTGACGACGCGAAGAAAACCGCTCAGCACAAGCTCGGATAGGGCGAACGCGCTGTCCGAGTCCACGAGATCCTCCAGCCACGGACGCAGGTCGGCATGGCGAGGCGAGTCCTCGCGAAAAGCGTGTACCAGAACGTTCACATCAACCAGGATCACGCTCTCGCTCCATCAGCTCCAGCAGAGCCGCCGTATCGTCGAGATCTACGCCCGGCTGAAGACCCTCACCCTTGAAGACCGGTAGGGGCTGGCGCTCCCGCTCCCGTAGGTCGTCGCGCCGCGCCAGAAGCTGCCGCAGCGCCTGATGGAACACCGCCGTGAGCGTCATCTTCTCCTCGGCGGCAAACTGTTTGACCGCCTGCAACAGATCGTCATCAAGGCGAACGGTGGTTCTCATACGTCAAAGCATATAGCTAATATGTAAATATGTCAATCACCCCTCTTCCGCGGCCCCCGGTCGGAAAGCGACATTGTAGTCATGCGAATCGAACCCCAGCGGCTGGCGCGGATCGGCAGCGGGATAGGACTCGGAGCCGCGGTCGCCCTCGGCACAGGGCCGCCAGGCGATGCGATGCAGGCGAAGGCGCCGGAGCTGCGGCGTTACGTCTGCTACCGGGCACAGGCCGCGCCGGAGATCGACGGCCGGCTCGATGAGCCGAACTGGCGGGCGGCGAGTTGGAGCGAGGACTTCATCGACATCGTGGGAGACGCCCGGCCTGCGCCGCGCTGGCGAACGCGGGTCAAGATGCTCTGGGACGATGACTATCTTTATGTGGGCGCTGAAATGGAGGAGCCGGACCTGTGGGCGACGCTGACGGAGCGCGACGCGGTCATATATAGAGACAACGACTTCGAGGTGTTCATCGACCCCGACGGTGACACGCACAACTACTACGAGCTGGAGATCAACGCGTTCGGTACGGTCTGGGATCTGTTCTTGAACAAGCCCTACCGAGACGGCGGGAAGGCCGACACGAGCTGGGACATCGACGGACTCGAGGCCGCGGTCTTTCTGCAGGGCACGCTGAACGACCCGTCCGACCGCGATGACGGATGGACCGTGGAGCTAGCGATCCCGTGGCGCGCACTCGCCGAGCACGCTCCCGAGGGCCGCGCGCCGCGGGCTGGCGAAGAGTGGCGAATGAACTTTTCCCGGGTGCAGTGGCAACTGGAAGTGGCCGGCGGCCGTTATCAGAAGGTGACGGACCCGGGCACAGGGAAGCCGCTACCCGAAGACAACTGGGTTTGGTCTCCCCAGGGCGCGGTGAACATGCACATGCCCGAGATGTGGGGCGTCGTGCGCTTCGGCGACGTCGCCGTCGACCAACGTCAACCTGGTGCAGGATCCGAGCAGGATTAGCACGTTGTTCTTCCGCAAGCTCGGCACAGATTGGAAGTACGCCGTAGCGGAGCTCCTGATCATCGTATCCGGTGTCCTCATCGCGCTCGGTGTGGACAACTGGAACCAGGGCCTGAAGGAGCGGGCGCTGGAGCGCCAATACCTCGAGAGCCTGGCGGAAGATCTCCGCGATGATCTCGACGAGCTGGACCTCGCCCTGAGCATGGCCGACCTCAACGAAGGCGCGGCGCGGCTGGCGCTACGTGTCATGAGCGAGGGGGCCGCCGCCATCGGGAACCCGGCCGACCTGGTGGTCGCCGTCGAACGCGCGGGCTTTCTCTATCTGCCATCCTACTCGCCGTTCACGTTCGAAGACCTGAAGAGCACCGGCAACCTCCGAATCATCCGGAACCCCGAACTGAAGAAGCGGCTGGCCGTCTACTACAGCGAGACGTTGCGCGGCGGCCAGTGGAATTCCGAGTACCGCAGGCGTGAGGCGGTCTACGAGGCAGAGGTCACCGGGATTCTGCACATCGATCAACGGGCGAGCGTGTCCCTGGACCAGCCCATCGAGGCGAGCGAGGATGACGTGGAGCGAATAGCGCGACAGCTACGAAACCGCCCCGCCATCGGTACCGCGCTGGAGGAGATGGTTTGGGTCCAGATCCGCGTGCGCCGCGACCTCATGGCAGTGCAGGATGCTTGCCGGGAAGTGCTCGAACTGCTGGAAGAGGAGATCGGCTGGGTCTCCTAGCCGCCAAGCGGCCGCAACCTGACGGTGACGCCCATGGGTCTCCGTCGCGCCATCACAATCCCGCTGTTGAGAAGACTCGAAACCTGCTAAAACCTAACCCGAACTCCCCACACTTTTTGTGCAGACGGCAATTCCGACCGGCCGTTGATGATCGTCGAGACTTTCTGGAGAGAGAATTGAAAGGGTCGCGGCATCATACGCGAGACGAACGCCGTTCCGTTCCTCGACTCCGAGAGTCTCAACAAGGAGGGGATCATGAAGTACCGCATTTTCGCAGCTGCCCTCGTCGCTGCCGCCTTCCTCACATCAGGCTGCGGAGAGCCGGCTCCGACGGAGACGGCGCTTGCAGTGCCGGAGAGCCCGAATCTCTCCGCCGAGGGATTCTGGTCATACGATGCATACTATCTGGACTACGTGGATTACGTAGAGTGCCGGGATGCGTATGTGCGCTTCTGGGGCTGGGTGTCGTCAAGTGGCACGAGGTAGCCAGCAACTCTGGCAACGTTCACTTCAATTGGCAGATCCTCCCGGCCAACAAGAACAACCCCCCCTTCTATGCCCAGGTGCAACCGGATGGGACCTTTTGCGAGTACAAGAATGGCGGGCCGATCGGACAATCGTTTCACCTAGGCAAAGGTGAGACGTTGACCTGGATCGGCAACGAACAGTACAAGAGCGAAACCGGCGACTGGCTCAGGTGGTTCTACCGGACGCATTACACTATCAACAGCAACGGTGAGTTGACGGCGGAGAGAGAATCAGAGACGTTCGAGTGCCTGCACCACGGGAATTAGGCCTACCGGGTCAGCCGGATTCCGACGAACGGGGGGCAGCCCGTGGCTGCCCTCTCGTTCCTAGCGTCGAGCTGGCTGCAGATGTTGCTCCGCTTCCGCTACCAGGGGTTGCAGCTCCGGATCACAGTCTTTCCAGAGCTCTACGAAACGGGCGTAGTGCTCGGCTGCGGTCTCGAGTTGGCCGAGCGCTTCGTAGATCTGGGCGCGGCGAAAGTGCGACGGAGCCAGGTGGATGAGGTCGGGGAACGCCGGCCCGCTGGCCGTTTCGTACCAGCGTAGCGCCTCCTCGTAGCGGCCGACCGATTTGAGCGCCTCGGCACGCAGGAACCGCGCGTACGAGTGAGAGTAGAGCGGCTCGGCATACCAGAGGTAAAACGTTTCGAACCGCGCCTGCTCGAGCTCTCGGATCGCCTGGCTCGCGTCTCCGCGTTGCCAGGCCACTTCAGCCCGCACCGTTTGAGCGTAATCCTGAGCGAGCGAGCCCGAGCCGCTTTGGCCGACGAGCCGGTCTAACCCGGCCGCGTAGCTCAAGGCGACGGAGTCTTCTCCCAGTCGAGCCGCCAGTAGCCCCAACAGGTACCACTGCACCAGGGGGTGCACCCTGTTGTACGTGGAGGTGACGACCACGGCAGCGACGGCTGCCGTGTCCCATTCAGCCAGGGCGCTCCGTAAGGCCGCGAGATCGTCACGCGGCAAGCTGAGAAACGGGCTCAGGCTGAGTTGAGAGCGCAATTCCAAGAAAGACTCCGGGGTCGTGATCCGCTCCGCCGCCGCCAGCTCCTCCTGTGCCGCACGCCAGCGGCCACGCGCCAGTTCGCGCGAAGCTTCTGAAGCGTGAAAGCCGGCTCGATGTATTGCCTGTCTGAGCGGGTCGGTTCGCGACGGCCGGGCAAGGATCCCCGGGCCCTCCAAGTTCTGTCCGAAAACACCGACTTCCATCCTCATGTTTGCCAAGCTGGCAGCCGAACCAAGCCTCGCCCAGTCGACGACCTGATCCTGGGCCGCGGCGTCGCCCACGCTGAACGCTCGCAACGCCCCCATCCTCCGCACCCACTCGCTGTCGGGTTCAACGCGCAGGAGGGTCTCGTAGAGCGAGTCGAGGTCGGCGACCCTTTCCTCGAAGGCCGCGATTCGCATCAGGTGGACGAGCGCGGGGACGTGTTCGGCTTCGAAAGACAAGACGCGCTCCCAAGTACTGCGGGACCCGGCGATCGAGTGGCCGCGCATCGGGCCGTAGTGAAACAGCACCTCACCCAGCTGCATCCCCTCCTCCACGCCTCCCCAACGATTGGAGATCTCGACAAAGGTTCGCTCGGCTTCGACTCCGGCTCCGCGCCGCCATGCTGCCAGACCCTCGGCAAGCTTGCGCTCGTGCTCCGGCAGGCGCTCGCTGTACAGGACAGCTCGCTGGGCCGCCTCGCGAACGACCTCCGACCAGCCAGCCCTCCACTCCGCCGCAATGCTGAGCCGGTACCAGGCCAGTGCGAAGGCGGTGTCCGCACGCACGGCGCGATCGTAGGCCTCCGCCGCCGCATCGTATTGTCCGGACCTGAAGAGGCGCTCGCCCTCGAGGTACGCGCTCAACGCGACCATCGACGCCGTCGTCACCGCCGCCACTCGCTTGAGTCGCCCGACGGGCCCCAGGGAGCCTCGCAGCATCAAGTCAACGGTCAGGTCGTCCACGAGCTCCAGAAACTGCGAGACCTCACCCTCGGCCTCGGCCTGCACGGGCTCTTCGCCCGGACGGGAGACGTCGTAGAGGCGCGCGCTGATGTGAAGCCTGCCGCCGGATTCGACCACCTCGCCCTGGATATAGCGACGCACTCCCAAGCGCGTCGCGATCGCGCGCGCGCGCTGGGGATCGGGGATGCCTCCGCCCTCCTGTTCCACAACTCCCATGACCGCGCGAGGATCAAGCGGCTGGAGCTCACTCGGCCCCTCCAGCGTGGCGCTCAAGAGATTCACCATGCCCTCGCTTACGTAAGCAAAGGCCTCGCTTCCCTGGTAGGAGAAAGGCAACACAGCAAGGCGATCGACCGTCGGCGCTTCGGGAGCGCCGTCGCTGCCCCGCCAGGCGGGCAGGCGGACCGACAACAGCCAGGCTACTGCGACGGCCAGGACGAGAATTCCCCCGAGCGGAGCCAGCCCGAGGCTTCTCCAACGGTGTTCGACCCGTGGTACACCGGTTGTGACGGGCTCCGCGAGCGGCGCGCCGCCGACCGTCGTCTCCGGCGCGGGCGATGCGCCAGGCCCTTCGCGCAAGCGCGTGACGAAGTCGAGCATCTCAGGGCTCAGCTTGGCGCCGAGCTCCCGTTCGAGCAGTTCCGCGTGTTCGAGCCCATACTGCAACGCGTTGGCATGGTCGCCGTTTGCGTTCAGCACCTGCATGAGCCGGAGGGCCAAGCGCGAGTTGAACGGGTCTTCGCTCGCCAGCCGTCTCCACCACTCGGCGGCCTTCGCAAGATCCCCCCGACTCTCCGCCACCTCCGCCAACTTCTCCAAGGCCTCCTGGTACATACGGGAAAAGAGATCGCGTTCCCCCTCCATCCAGCGCTCGAACTCAGGCGCTTCGCCCAGGTACAGGCCATCTAGGAACGGGCCCGCGTACAGCAGGACGGCGGCCTCGTGCTCGTCACGCTCGAGCCGCTCTCGAAACTCGCCCGCATCGCTGCCCACGGCCTCGGGGTTCAGCCTCAGCGAATCCCCCTCGGACAGAATCGCTTCGTCGCCCAGGGTCTTCCTCAGCACGTAAATGCACTCGGAGAGACGGTGGCGCGCCTGCTTCGTCTCACTCTCTGGCCAAAGGCCAGCGATCAGCTTGTCGCGACTGACGAGCTTCCCGCGGGATAGGGCAAGCATCGCGAGCAAGGCCATGCGGTGGCGCTGGGCGGCGGGGCCGGTCAACGCCCCTCCCTTTCCTTCGATCGATGCGCCACCGAGGAGCTTTAGGGAGAACATGGCTGGATTCGGTTACAAAGGGTTGTGTGATTTCCGAGAAAAGGAGTGCTCTGTAGAATCAGGATACCCAAGCGGCTATTCAGGAGCAAGCGACCGAGCCGACCGGGCGCTCACTCCTGAATCTCGTAGGTCAAAACTCCTCGCGGTCGAACCTCCACAAAGCCACCAGCAACAGCAACACCGTCCACAACGCCGTCAGCAGAATCGGCTGCCAGGCCCAGACCGGTATCGAGCGCTCCCGGGCCAACTGGGCGGCGAAAGACTGCAGGCCGAACGGCGTGAACTCGAGTAGCCAGGGGAAGAAGTTGGGCAGGATGAGCCCCGCGAACAGGAGTCCGATGGCCGCTCCTGATATCGAACCCCGCGATCGCAGAAACGTGCCCAGGGCCAGGGTAAGGACCAGGTAAAAGACGAGTACCTCCGCGTGAAGCGCCAGCCCGACCAGGAAGGGACCCGGCTTCGGCTGCAGGTACGTGTGCAGCAACGTCTGCAGGAAGAACACGGTGGATGGGATCGCCACCGCGAGGAACATGAACGAGAGCCCGTTCACGAGAAGCTTCGACAGGACGAAGGCCTCGCGGGTCACCGGCTTGGACAGGACCCACTCCGCCGTGCCGAGCTGGCGCTCGCCGAGAATCGAACTCTGGGTCGAGACGACGATCCCGACCGTCGCGAACAGGCCACCCACCTGGAAGAAGACTTGGATCAGAGAATCTAGCGCGTTGTAAGGATTTCCCCGGCCTTCCTCAACACCGATCAGAAACAGAATTCCGTTGATCACGCACAACCAGAGGATGTTATGAATCAGGGCGCGCCGAGTACGCCACCAGGAGCCGTACTCCTTGTCGACCATGTTGCCGAAACCGACCAGCGGACCGCGGCCGGTCGCGGCACGCAACGTAGCGCTAACGGCCATTTCCGTTCTCCTCGACCAGGTTCATGAAGACCTCTTCCAACTCGTACTTTCTGCGGTTGAATGCGGTCACGGTGCAGAGCTCGTCGGCGAGCAGCAGGCGCAGCAGTCGTGATTCGGCTGCCTCGGCGTCGGTAACCCTGACCAGCCAGCGCGAGCGACCCGATTCGGGTGTCACCCTCACCTCCGCGACCCACGGCTGACTCGACAGGCGATTCTTCGCGTCAGCCGTATCGCCCTTGATCTCGATCGAGTAGGCGACACCGTCGCTGCCGACCAGCAACTCCTGGATGGGCGCTTTGGCCAACAGCTCGCCTCGATTGAGTATGGCGACGGTATCGCTAACCCGTTCGACATCGTCGAGAATGTGGGTCGAGTAGAAGACGGTGGCCCGCTCGCGCAGCCGCTCCATGACCTCCAGCACGTCGCGCCGACCCATGGGATCGAGAGAAGCCGCGGGCTCGTCCAGGATCAGCAGGTCCGGGTCGTTCACCTGCGCCTGGCCAATGCCGAGCCGCTGACGCTCGCCCGACGAGAAGCCTCTCACGGGTCGGTCCGCCTTGTCGGCGAGCCCCACCAGCTCGAGCGTGTCGTTGATCCGCTCCTCTATGGCGGGTCTCGGCCCCTCATAGAAGAAGCGCGCGGTGAACCTCAGCGTCTGGCGAGCCGTCATGTGCTCGTAGTAACGCGGCTCTTGCGGCAGATAGCCGATACGCCGTCGCACGTCGATCGTGTCGCCGACGATGTCGTGGCCGAACACCTCCGCCGAACCGGATGTGGGGCGCACCAGGCCGAGCAACAGCTTGATCGTCGTCGTCTTCCCCGCCCCGTTTGGGCCCAGGAAGCCGAAGATCGAGTTGCGCGTCACCTCCAGATCGAGGGATTCCAGAGCCTGCACGCCTTTGTAGTGCTTGCTCAGCTTCTTCGTTCGAATGACCGCTTCGTTCGCCACACATTTCTCCCATTCGCGGGCGTCGTCCGAGGTAGACCGTCTATTCTGCCTACGAGGTTCATGCGACGGCTGTTTCGGTGACCGCGCTGGCGCGAAGCCCCGCTCTCTTTCATCTTTCAGCCTTTCACCAACCGGTTGACCAGAGCCAAGAAGCATGACCGACGGACCCAAGCAGTACCAAAGGTTTCTCGCCGAGTTGAAGCGACGCCGGGTCTTCAAGGTCGCGGCCGTCTACGGCGGCGTGTCATTCGTGTTGCTGCAGGCCGCGGACCTGATGGTGGAAGGGCTGAACCTGCCGCAGCTGGTGCTCACAATGGTCACCGCCGTGGCACTGTTCGGCTTTCCGCTGGCGCTGGCGTTGGCCTGGGCGTTCGACCTGACCTCGGAGGGTGTGAAGCGGGCGGATCCGGCGGCCAGCGGCGAGCTCGAGGCCATCGTGGCGCAGCCAGCCGCCAGACGGTGGCCGGCCGGTATACTCGCTCTGGTGGGGACGGCTCTGTTGATCGGCGGCGTGTGGTGGACGCTGGCGCGCGGCGGCAATGCGACGGGCGAGTTCGGCGCGGTCGGTGATCCAGCCGCCGCTTCCATCGCCGTCCTGCCGTTCGTCAACATGAGCGGTGACGAAGAGAACGAGTATTTCAGCGACGGGATCACGGAAGAATTGCTGACCGCGCTAACGCGCGTGCCGAACCTGAAGGTAGCGGCCCGCACCTCGACGTTCGCCTTCAAGGGAACCGACGCTGATGTCCGCACCATAGCTCAGCAGCTGGAAGTCGCCACGATACTCGAGGGGAGCGTTCGCAAATCGGGCGACCAGGTTAGGATCACGGCGCAGCTGATCAACGCCGAGGATGGTTTCCACCTCTGGTCGGACACCTACGATCGACGGCTCGACGACATCTTCGCCATCCAGGACGAAATCGCCCGATCCATAGTCGACGCGCTGAAGGTAACTCTGCAGGGCGATGCGGACGCGGACCTGACGCGATCGTCCACCAATAACGCCGAGGCCTATAACGACTACTTGCGCGGCCGGCATTTCTGGAACCGGCGTACGCTGGCGGCGTTCGACTCGGCGATCCAGCACTTCAATCGCGCCGTCCTTCTCGACCCCGGCTACGCCCGAGCCTACGCGGCGCTGGCCGAGGCCTACGTGCTTCTACCGGAGTACGGCGGTCCGCCGATGTCCGAGGTCCTGCCCTACGCGACCGCGGCGACGGAGCGTGCGCTGGCCCTCGACCCGGACCTGGCCGAGGCCCACGTGGCGTCGGCCTACCGCAAGATGGTTTTCGAGTGGGACTGGGACGGCGCCGAGCGCGATTACTTGAAAGCGATCGAGCTGAATCCCGACTATCCGACAGCGCATCATTGGTACGCTGAGATGCTGGCCGCGGAGCGTCGCTGGGACGAATCGCTTTCGCAAATCCAGAGAGCCGTCGAACTCGACCCGCTGGCTCCCGCTCCCAACACCGTCTTGGGCCTGATCCTGGGAATCCACGGTCGATACGAAGAAGCGATCGCTGCGGTCGAACGGGCCCTCGGCGTGACTCCTAACATGCTCACGGGTATCTGGGCCCTCACCGTCATCAGCGTGGCGCAGGGTGACTACGCGACGGCCGGCTCGGCCTTCGACCGGCTGGCCGATATCACCGGCACCGACTCGGCGGCCTACCGCGCTTACATCGCGGCGCTCAGCGACACGGCGATGACGGCGGCGGCCGTGACGGCGCTGCAGAGCTCGGCCGTCTTCGGCACGGTGGGCCCGGCCGAGTATCTCGCGCAACTCGGTCGGATCGAGGAGACTCTCGCGGCGCTCGAGGCGGGCTTCGAGGCGCGGTTCCCCTACCTCCACTGGACCAACACGCTCCCTCAGTACGAGGACATGAGATCGGACCCGCGCTTCCTGGCGTTCATCGAGAAACTCAACCTCGAGTAGCATGAGGAGACGGGAATTCCTCGAAACGATCGGAAAGGCCGCCGCCGGACTCGGCGCTTTGTCCGCGGCAACCGCCGCCTGCGGCGGCTCGAGACCGCCGATGAAGAACTGGACCTGGGTACACGGCGGCGGTGAAGCGAGCCCCGAGGAGTGGCGCCGGCGCTTCGCCCGGGTTCGAGAGGCGGGAATCGAGGCGGTCCTCGTAGGCGGCGGCGATACCGAAGTTCTGTCGACGGCGGCGCGCGCCGAGGACCTGGAGTTCCATCGCTGGATCTGGATCCTCAACAGAAACGGCGATGAGTGGGCGAAGCAGAACCACCCCGAGTGGTTCACGGTGAGCCGCAACGGTGAATCGAGCCTCGAGAAACCGCCGTACGTAGGCTACTACAAGTGGGTCTGCCCGACGCGACCGCCGGTCCGAGAATATCTGCGCGGCATCATCGACGAGATCGCCGCCGACCCGAACATCGACGGCGTCCACCTCGACTACATCCGGTACTGCGACGTCATCCTGCCCGTCGGACTCTGGGAGAAGTACGATCTCGTCCAAGACCAGGAATACCCTGAGTTCGATTTCTGTTATTGCGACGTCTGCCGCGAAACGTTTCGACAGCAGGCGGGCGTCGATCCGTTGGAACTGCCCGACCCGACCCAGGACGTCGCCTGGCGCGAGTTTCGCTGGGACAGCGTGACCGGTCTGGTCCGCGATCTGGCCGACGCCGCGCACGCGCACGACACAAAGATATCCGCCGCGGTCTTCCCCACCCCGGCCATCGCCCGCAAGCTCGTGCGGCAGGCTTGGGATGAGTGGCCGCTCGACGCCTTCTTCCCGATGATCTACCACAACTTCTACGAGGAGGACGCGGAGTGGATCGGGACGGCGACGGCCGAAGGGGTCGCTGCGCTCAGCCCGGGCACGCCGCTCTTCAGCGGGCTCTTCTTGCCCAGCCTGTCACCCGACGATCTGGCGGCGGCCGTGAGACTCTCTCGCGAGGCCAGCGCCGGGGGCGTATCGCTCTTCGAGATGGGCGGACTGACAGACGAACACCTGGCAAAGCTCGGGGAGGCCTAAACGCCAAGCCCGGAGGACATCCTCCGGGCTTTTCTGTGACGGATCGTCACGCTCTGTATGCCAAGCGGGTATTTGTAACCTATGCTCGCCTAGAATCAGAAGTCAAGAACTTCGATCCACTTCCAAATATTTGGCGTGCCCCCGGTGGGACTCGAACCCACACGGCCTTCCGCACCCGCTTGGCTAACGAGCGCGTCTACCGATTCCGCCACGGGGGCACCTTGGCTGCGAAGTGACGAAACCGGCTCCAAGTTGCGCTGCTGCCACGCAGCCTCACAGACCGCGTGCAGAGTAGCGCCAACCTCTCAACAAATCCTCAAAGAGCGTCCATCAGCACGCGTGAAGCTCAGCGACCTTAGGCAAGAGTGTCGATCGGGCGTTCCCGCCACTCAGACCGTATCGATGTGACACGCGGAGCAACCTTTTGACTCGGCCTGTTAACAGCACATCAGGGCCGTTTCGACAGCACCCGTTCGGCATCGATCTTGCCCAAACAAGCTGGCAGAAGAACAAGGTGGCTCGGTACGTTACCGTAGTCTGATTACAGGTGAGTGTAACGGAGACGACGGGGGAATCGTCATGAGAATGAGATCGCTGTTGATCCTGCTGTGCGTGCTGACAGCGGCGGCGCTAACGGCGCGCCCGGCGCTGGCCCAGAAGAAGCCGGTTCAGCTCTCGCTGGTCACACCCGTTCAGATCTTCCCGGAGGAAGACACGATCGCCGGGGTTCGGCTCAACCTTCTCTACGGGCGGAACACCGTCGTGAACGGCCTGGACGTGGGTATTGTGAACATCACCACCGAGATGTCGCGCGGCGTTCAGTACGGCGCGGTGGGGATAACCGGTGGCTTCCAAGGTATCCAGTACAACGCCGTGAGCATCAGCCACGGCAAGTTCGAGGGCTGGCAACTGGGTTTCGCGAACGTGGCCGACACGTTCAGAGGCTTCCAGTCTGGCCTCGTGAACGTTGCAAACGACACGGAGGGCTTCCAACTGTCGTTGGTCAACTACGCCCATTCGATGAAGGGCCTGCAGATCGGGTTGGTCAACATCATCAAAGAGGGGGGAATGCTTCCGGTCTTCCCCATCTTCAACGCCGGCGGTTGACCAGGTGCCTGCGCTCAGTCACCTCCACCGTTAGTGGTGGCCGGCGGCTCGACGACGTTGACCAGCTGATCCACCAACAACCTACCGCTTCCGCTCCTCACCTCCAGGTGCAGCTCGCCGGGTCGGTTCTGCCTGTACTGGAAGTCGAAGGTCTCACCGACGCTCACAGTTTGATCCGCGGCGACCCAGTTCGTCAGGTGGGCGGGCATGTCCCATCCGTCCTTGGCGATAGGTCGCCAGAAGACGGGCGCTCCGTCGCGAACCAGCCGGACTCTAACGTTCCCATTGCCCAGCGTGATGTTCATGAGCCGAAGCCGATAGGTGGTTCCGATCTCGAGGTCCATCGGCTCCGGTTCGCGGCTACCGTTCAGGTGAACGCCGCTCTCCGAGGGTGAGAGACCGAGAAGCAGGACGCGATCGGTCTCCGGGTTCCACTCCTGGCCCTCCTCCAGGATGACGAATGCGCCGTAAAGGCCCGCGCTCTGTTGGCGGAGATCGCTGACGTGTGTGTGGTACATGTAGCTGCCGGCGCGCGGCGGCGTGATGCGGATCTCGAACGAGTCGCCTGGCATGATGGCCGGAGTGAGGCGCTCGGGATAGCCGCCGACGCCTGTCACGCCGTCGAAGTAGCTCTCGATCTCGAGCCCGTGCCAATGGACCTGCGTCGGCTCGTCGGTCCGATTGATGACCATGATGCTCGTGGGCTCGCCTTTCCACAGTATGATGGGCGAACTCGGCAGACGAACCGAATCGGGCGCCGGCTCGCGATCGCCTTCCTGCAGGACGTAGGCGAATCGACGCCGGTAGGGTGAGGCCATGTCCAATGGCTCTTCCTCCAGCGGCTCGGCTTCCACCGAGTCGGACTGCACGAACAGCCTCAGTTCACGGCGCTTGGGCTCGTTCGGCTCCCAACCTTCCGGCGGCCGCACGTAGATACCCATCATCAGTCCGCCCATCCCCTCCGCCACGTGCTTGTTCGGATCGCCCTCGTGCTCCGCCAGGAGATGGTGGCGATCGATTTCTTCGTGGGTCGGCACCTCCTCGCCCATCGTCGGGCTCGGCATCACGTGGAAGCTGATATGGCAGTGGAAAATCCAGCCGCCCGGCCGGTCGGGCGACCAGACGATGTTCATGGTGGTGAACCGAGCCATGCGCTCGGTCACCGCCATGCGCTGCTGGCCCGGCCAGTAGATCGTGTCACGGGCGATGTCGCCCCGGGCATCGACACGGAAGAAGAAGCCGTGGAGGTGCATCGGGTGCACGGCGCCCGTCGCGTTGATCAGTCGCCAGCGGATCGAGTCGCCCATCTCGTAGCCCAGCCGTTCCGTCAGCGGCCACGGCCGCCCGTTGATCGTGAGGAACTCGCGGTAGAAGTCGGGGCTGCCGTCCTCGTTCACTCCGTCGATCCAGATGTCCATCAGCAGAACCCGGTCCTCTGGCGGCTCGACCGCTCCGGGTGGATCGATGATGAAGGCGCCCGACAGCACCGACCACTCGAAGGGGCGGACGGCCGTCGGCGACCCTTCCATCACACCCGTGTAGAAGTAGGTCCCCTCCGCGTCGGCGGTGAAGCGAACCTCGCGCGTCGCACCGGCCGGCACGACCAGGCTGTCCAGCGCCTCCACCCGGCGCGCCGAGAGACCACGCACGACCAGCGTCGTGTCCAGCGGGTTCCGCACCGAGACCCGGATCTTGGTGCCCAGCGGGACTCGGATCATCGGGCCCGGAGTCTGGAGCGGACCGCCTTCCTCCGCGAACGCCAGCACTTCGCCGCCCGGTTCGTCGTCCCCCAACACGTGCCACATCCCACGCCGGACCTCGAGCTCCAGGCTCAGCACACCTCCCTCGAGGCGCCCGGCCGGGACCCGGTTGTCGTTCCAGTGGATCTTCGGCAGATCGCCGTCGTCGACCGGCCCTGCCGATCGCTCGCCGACCACGATCATCGCTGTGATTGGGGTGAACGACAGGAATGCGGCGGCAAGGAGAGGGCGTATGGGGGCTAGCATAAGTCCTCCGGCTCCAAGGTGTCCGAACAGGATTTCCGGCTGCAGTCAGGCGGCTGGGGCTTACGAGGATAAGTCTGCAGCGCCGAGAAGAGCCGGTGGTCTAGAGGCTAGATAATGGGCCAAGACCACAGAATTCGCCAGAGGCGGAGCTTACACATGATAGCCAGGTGACCCAACGCGCCCGGGAATGACCGGCTCCTGATAGTCGGCTGATCGGCCAACCCTAGCTTGCCGTCGTCAGTTCGCCACCAACGGCCATGACCGATCCGCTCGGAGGATCGAAAAGGAGGCACCCCCCATGCTGACTCAATACCGCGCCAACGTCGCAGTGATGTATCGGACGGAGATCGATCGGCACCTGTTCGCCACCGCCTCTTTCCGCGAGCGCCGCCAGAAGCGGAGCGATCGCGAGAGCATGCGCGATTGGCTGCGGACCCGCTGGGCAGACCGGTTTGCCCGCTGGAAGACTGAAGAGAAAGACCTCTAGAGGATAGCTGACTCAGCCGGAGTCGCCACGCAGGCGGACGATGGCCTGCTTGGCCTGCTCCACCATGGGCTGCAGCGCCGGATCCGCATCCGACCAGGCCTCGACAAAGTAGGCATAGGCATCCCGCGCCTTATCCGGATCACCCAGGAGCTCGTAGGCGCGGGCCAGCTTGAGCCGCGAGACGGGCCAGGTCCAGTCGGCGCGGTAGTATCGGACCGCGTCCCGGTAGTTGCCGAGCTCCAGCTGCAGATCGCCGATGAACTCCAGGTTAATCAGGCCGTTGTCGCGGCGCGCGGCCTCGAGCAGGGCCAGGCCGGCCTCGGGTCGACCGCGCTTCCACTCAGCGATGCCACGCGCACCCTGGGCCAGGGCAGCGACGTGCCGCGCATTCGAGGAGTCGCCGCTCTCCAGAAAACGGCCCGCAATCGACTCCAGCCGTGACACGAACATCGCCACATCATCCCACCTGTGGCGTTCCGCGGCGTACAGCGCCCCGCAGCGGGCAACAAACCGGTTCGTGGTGTCGCCCACCGCGTCATTCATGACGGACTCGACGCGCTCCTCGGCGACCGGGAATCCCTGAACGTACAAAATCGCGGGCGCACATATCCCCCATGAGGGCGGGACGCCGGGCTCGTCGAACCGCGCCATGCCCTCATCCAGCGCACCGTGCTGCAGGCTGAGCCAGGCGTGGGCGGCACTCAAGCGCGGGCTCAGCTCTCCGCGCCGCTTCAAGGCCAGGTGAAGCTCTTCCGCCACACGCCAGGAGCGGGCGTCCAGTCGACCCAGGGCTATTAGATCAGAGCTGATCTCCTCGCTGTTCAGGGTATCGACGACGCCTCGGGCCGCGGCCCAGGCTGCCGAGTCGCCGTAGGCCAGCGCCAAGACCAGGCGCGCGCGCCGCGTGTGCTCTGACGGCCCGGCAAGCTGTTCGAACTCCTCAACCCGCTCGCCGGCCAAGGCGCTGTCGTTGACGGAAAAGGCGAGTTCGAACCCGTGGATTCGGTAAGGCGCGAATTGAGGATCCAACTCGACCGCCCGAGCAAAGGCCTCGTCGGTCTCCTCCCGTGTAGCCAACGACTGTGACGTTTGATGGTAGCCGATCTCGCCGAGCAGATACCAGGCCTCCGGGTCATCCGGATAGCGTCGAACGGCTTCACGCGTCAACTCCACCGCTTCGTACGTAAACCTGGCCGCATCGATGCGGAGGAACAGGGCCGCCCGCTCGGGAAGGCGATCGGCCAAACTCATCGCCCGCTCCCGCCCCTGGACGGCCAACGGGTGATTGACGTTTTCCTTCCATCCGTATGCGTCACCCAGCCGGCTATGAGCCAGGGCGAAGGTCGAGTCGGTGCTCACAGCGCGCTCGTAGGCCTGGATCGCCCCCGCGAAGTCCGCCGCTCGGAACAGCGCCTCGCCTTCCAGGTAGGCTTTGAGCGCTGGAACGGAATTGGTCGTTATGCTTGCGAGGTTCAGCGATGGAAGCTCGCCCCGGCCGCCGCCCACGATCGAGCTGATCACATCGATCGAGAGCCGGTCCACCAGCGCCAGCACGCTGTCCGGCGAGCCCTCCACCCGGCCCTGGCCCAGCGAAGCGCCGCTCTCCACGTCGTAGACGTCCGCAGTGAGCCGTACGCTGGGCCCGATGCCCACGGCGGATCCCATCAGCGCATAGCGCGCGCCCGCCGCACGGGCCACCTGCAGGCTCGTCGACTCATCCACACGCCCGGCGTGGCCCACCAGTTCGTCCCAGCGCGCCAGCACCGTCCGGCTGTTGATCGCCCGCAGGCCCGCCGCTCCATCCAGGTTGGTGGACAACAGGTTCACCATCCCCTCACGCCACTCGTCCAGCTGCTCGCCACTGACGCTGAACGGGAGGACCGCCACGCCAAGCCCGGCGTCACTCGCGATCGCCTCCGTCGGCGCGAAGCTCTGGCCGCGGTCCTTGATCACCACGTACAGACCGGCGAACCCGAAGAGCAGCGAGAAGGCGACAGCTCCGCCCAGCAGCGCCCGCGCCCAGGTGAGATGTGGTAGCTTGCCCTGCGCCAACGCCGCCGTGATCTCGCCCGGCTCCACTTCCCACGAGTCCGGAACCTCGTCCCGCGCTGCTCGCTCCTCCGTCAGCGGATGCGACTGCACCCACGCCGTCGCCGCGATGATCACCAGACCGATGACCAGAAGGACCACCGCCACCGGTAGCAACCACGGCGGTAGCTCGAACGCCTCCTGCAGTATCTCGGCGACCTGAAGAATGCCCCACGAGATGGCGATGTAGGCAACCAGCACCTGGACCAGGCGCGACTTCTTCACACGCGACCAGATGCCGCCGGGGTTTGGGCGCTCAGACAATGCGCGATCCTCCTGAGGCGATGGAAACGGCGCAAACGCTCGGGCGGATGGCTGGACTGCCGGCGCTTGGCGCGCGCCGGGGCGTGGTCCCGACCGACGGGGCTGTGGTACCGGTCAACTGGGCCTCCCGCACGAGGGCATGAACAGACGCACAATTCTAGCGACGAGGTCGGCGATCTACAAGCGACGCGGTCGGCGTCGGGCATGGCGGGGGCGTTTGTTTCGGCTTCCGTGGAGGGGAGGGCGCGACGGGGGCCTTCGCTCCATGTCGCGCCGGACGGGCTGAAAAGCGGGACGGGCCGGGGCGCTCCAAATATCCGCTCGTGGCCCCCGTCGCGCCCTCCCCCTCGGTAGCTGGAGGGGTCCCCGCCGTGCCCTTCTATTCGCGGTACCAACTTCGACAACCCCAACTGTTGACATACGAGCACCGACAGTATAAGTTGTCAAGACACTGATTGCTGTCGGAAGGAGTTTGATTATGAGTTCTGCAGTCGCTCTTGATTTGGTACGCGAGCCCGAGCGGGCGGCCGCCATGCTGCAGCCGTTGCGGCTGCGGATTCTGGAGCGGCTCCGGGAGCCGGGCTCGGCTACGAGCGTGGCGCAGGGGTTGGGTCTTCCCCGGCAGCGGGTGAATTACCACCTGCGGGAGTTGGAGCGCGGGAAGCTGGTGGAGCTGGTGGAGGAGCGTCGCAAGGGGAACTGCGTGGAGCGGATCTTCCGGGCGACGGCTCGGCATTACCTGATCGCGCCGGACGTGCTGGGGACGTTGGCGGCGGACCCCGAGGGAGTTAGGGACCGGCTGTCGGCGGCGTACCAGGTGGCGGTGGCGGCGCGGGCGATCCGGGACCTGGGCCAACTGCGGGCGCGGGCCAAGGCGGCCGGGAAGCGGATCGCGACGTTCACGCTGGAGAGCGAGATCAGTTTCGCATCAGCGGCGGCGCGCAACGGCTTCGCCGAGGAGCTGGCGAACGAGGTGGCGCGGCTGGTAGCGAAGTACCACGATGAAGAGAGCGAGGGAGCCCGACGCTTCAAGCTGTTTTTGGGCGTCCATCCCGGCTCGAGCGATGAAGAGGCGTTGAAGCCCCAACCAGAGGAGACCGAAGCATGACGCCGGCGCGAGAAATCAAGTTCGATAAGTCGACCCGAACCGTTGAAGATCGAGTCGAGATCGCCGCACCGATCGATGCGGTATGGCGAGCGTTGACGGAGGCCGAGGAACTGGCGCGCTGGTTCCCGATCGATGCCACAGTGACGCCAGGCCCTGGTGGTAAGATCTGGCTGCGCTGGGATGACGTGTTCGAGTGGAAGCAACGTATCGAGATCTGGGAGCCCAACCGACATCTGCGCACGACGTACAGCAACCCGGATCCCAAAGCGGATTCCGAAGCGGCGCCGCCGATCGAGATCGCCATCGATTTCCACCTGGAGGCCAAGGCAGGCGTCACCGCGCTGCGGGTCGTGCATTCCGGATTCGGCGCCGACGCCGCCTGGGACACGGAGTACGACGGCGTCACCCGTGGCTGGCGTTACGAGCTGCAGGCGCTGCGCCACTACCTCGAGCGCCATCCCGGCGTGGCGCGCAAGGTCGTCTGGGTAAGAAAGACGATCAAGGTGTCGGCCGAAGAGGCGTGGCAGCGGCTGATGGGCCCGAACGGATTGTTGGCCGAGGGTGGATTGGCTGAGCTCACGCCCGGCGCCCGCTACTCGCTGCGCAGTCCGGCCGGCGATGATTTCATCGGAATCATCAAGACGCTGAGTCCACCGTTCGAGTTCTCCGGAACC